>CATJWG010000170.1 GCA_949744165.1 uncultured Eubacteriales bacterium
ACGGTATTCTCAGCGGCTCGGGAATGAGCTCCGGCGACCTGGTAGACGCCAAGCAGCAGCTTGACGAGGGATGGAAAAGCTACAACTCCGGCGCAAGCGCGCTCTCATCAGGCGATGCGCAGTATTGGAATGGCATGTATGAGCTCAAACAGGCCGAGCGTGAGCTTGACGATGCGAAAAAAGACCTGGAAAAAGCTAAAACCGAGCTGGCTGACGCCCGAGCTGAGCTTGACGATGGATGGAAGCAGCTCAAGGATGCCCGAGCCGAGCTTGACGACGGATGGGAAAAGTATAATGACGGAGTGCAGGAGCTTGCCGACGCTCGGGAAGAGCTCGCTGAGAGTATTGCTGAGGCGGAGGCTGAGCTTGCCGATGCCAGAGGCGAGCTTGCAGATGCCGAGCGCAAGATACGCGATGGCTGGGACGACTACTACGAGGGAAAGGCTGATGCCGAGCGTGAGCTTGCCGATGCCCGAGCTGAGCTTGACGATGGCCGGAAAAAGCTTGCCGATGCTGAGGCCGAACTGGCTGATGCCAGGGAGGAGCTTGCCGAGCTTGAGTGTCCGGAGGTTTATGTCCTTGGGCGCGGAACGAATATCGGCTATGTCTGCTTTGAAAGCGACGCAGATATAATCTTCGGAATATCGAAGGTGTTTCCGCTGTTTTTCTTCCTTGTGGCCGCTCTGGTGTGTATAACTACGATGACCCGGGCGGTGGACGAGCAGCGCACTCAGATAGGAGTGCTCAAGGCCCTGGGCTTTTCGTCGGGCAGCATAATGGGGCGCTATATGCTCTATTCCGGAAGCGCGGCACTGATTGGATGCACGCTTGGTTTTTTCGCCGGCTCTTATGTCATACCGGTGGTAATCTGGAAAACATATCAGATTATGTACAGCTTGGGTGATGTGACGCCTTATTTCAATCTGACTCTTGGCGCGGTATCAACGCTGGCGTACCTTGCCGTGTCCAGCGCTGCGACCTATTTGGCATGTCGGCATGAGCTGCTCGGAGCTCCGGCAGAGCTGCTGCGCCCCAAGCCGCCGAAAAGCGGCCGGCGAGTATTTCTTGAGCATGTGACCTTTATATGGCGGCGGTTGAGCTTTCTGTACAAGGTGTCGATACGCAATATTTTCCGCTACCGTCAGCGCCTTTTTATGATGGTGCTGGGCATAGGCGGATGCACCGCACTGCTGCTCACCGGCTACGGTATAAAAGACTCGATAAAGGACGTTGTCGGTTTCCAGTACGGAGAAATATCCCTGTATGAGTACACGATAAGCTTCTCTGATGCGCAGGACGGGGCGAGCATTGCGGAGCTTGAGAAAAACTTCGCCGGCGAGCTGACTGACATTGAGCTTGTCTGCGACCTGAGCATGGACGTTGACGTAAACGGAAGGACCAAGCTCAGCCATGTTATAGCCCCCGCGCGGGGCCAGCTTGAGGGACTTGTGGACCTGCATTTTGACGGGCAGCCGGTGCCATGGCCGGAGACGGGCGAGGCAGTTATCTGTGTCAATTTAGCCGAAACATTTGGTCTTAAAACCGGCGACACGATAACTCTGCGCGACGAGGAAATGAATACTCTTACGCTAACGGTCAGCGGAATTTTTGAAAACTATGTCTACAACTACATCTATGTGTCAATGGACACGCTCATAGAGCAATGGAAAGGCGAGTCGGAGCTGAAAACAGTGTTGGCCAATCCAGCGCAGGGCTGTAACGTGAGCGCGACGGCGGCGAAAATCCTTGATTACGATGGCGTGAGCGCCGTAAGCTCGGCGCAGGAGATGCGTGAACGAATCGGCGGCATGATGTCGAGCCTGGACTACATAGTCTGGCTTATTGTGCTATGCTCCGGCACGCTGGCCTTTATAGTGCTGTACAATCTGACAAATATAAACATAAACGAGCGCATACGCGAGATTGCTACGATAAAGGTAATAGGTTTTTACCGGAACGAATCGTCAAGCTATGTATTTCGTGAGAACATGATGCTCACGGTGCTCGGCGCTCTTGCTGGACTGCCCGCGGGCGTGCTGCTGCATAAATATATAATCAGCCATGTTCGAGTAGATATGATGTATTTTCAGGCTCGTATATTTCCTGTCAGCTATCTTTACGCTTTCGGCTTTACTCTGCTGTTCGCGGTGATAGTGGATATTTTCATGTATTTCAGGCTGGAGCGCATAAACATGGCCGAGGCGCTCAAGTCGATAGAATAGGAGAAGGGTGGAGCGGAAATGGAGCTTTCCGGAAAAAGAATACAGTATGAAAAGAATCAGATAGTGGAGATGATTTGTCAGCTTCGCTTTCCGGCGATACTGTCCATAGATACGCGCGAGCCCGCTGATTTTCAGGAGCTTGTGCGGCAGGACTACCCGCGCTACGCTGTGGAGCAGGAAAAGCAGGGGGCCAAAAGCCATATTTTTCTCTCGGAGGACGGACTTTATAAGCTGTGCCTGACGCGCAGCTTCATAGCGCTGTCCACGGTGCGCTACACAAGCTGGACAGATTTTGCCCGCTGGTTGGACGAGCCGCTGGGACATTTTATCAGCGTCTATCGTCCGGCGTATTTTGAGCGCATTGGCCTACGCTATATAAACGGCTTTTCGCGTGAGCGCCTGGGCCTTGAGGACTGCCGATGGAGCGAGCTTATAGCGCCGCAGTATCTTGGACCACTGGCGCTGACGGAAACGCGCGAGGGAGACGTGGTGCGTTGCAGCGTGGATATGGAAACGCGCCTTGACGAGCGCTGCGCGATAAAGCTGCACGCGGGACCTGGCTTTATTAAGCGCAACATACGCAACGGCGAGACGATTCAGGCTGTGCAGGAGAAGCAGACGCGCTTTATTTTGGACATTGACCTGTACAGCGGCGGAAGGATACAGCTTGCCTCCGCTGCGGATGTGATGGACGCAATACATGCCCATGCCGACAGGTTTTTTGCCGAGGCGATAACAGACCGCCTGCACGAGGCGATGGAGCCGTATGAGTCAAATTGAGAAGAAATGCGCTAAAAGCCGAGCGATTTACAAAAGGAGGGAGAGGCATGACGGCCGTAGTTTGCGTGGATAACAGGGGCGGGATGCTTTTTAACGGCAGAAGGCTCAGCCGCGACAGGCTGCTGATTGCGGACCTGCTCGAGCTTGCCGGAGGCGCTCATGTACGCGCCTCGCCGTTTTCGGCCGCACTTTTTGCCGGGGCGGGCAGCACCGCCGTTATAGGCGAAGACTTCCTGGATGCCGCCGGCACGGGTGATATATGCTTTGTAGAAAACGCCGCGCTCACGCCATACATGGACAGGGTGGAGCGTCTTGTTATTTACCGCTGGAACAGGGACTATCCCAGCGACACGCGCCTGGACGTGCAGCCGGAGGCTTATGGCCTGTATCTTGCAGGGAGTTGTGATTTTGCCGGCTCGTCTCATGAGAAGCTTACAAGGGAGATATACGTCCGATGAAGATAAAAATGAACAAATATGTCAGGATTGTGCTTATCATGATGATAATCGCCGCGGCGGTGTGGCACGCGTTGGAGCAGCCGGCGGAGCTGCCTCGGCCGACACAGCCCGCAACGGCGGAGGGTGTGCTGGAATACTCCGGTATGGCATATACGGAGCTAAACGGTAATGTGCCGTACTTTACACAGGACGACTGGACAACAAGCTCGTATGAGTATTACAGCGAGCTGGACTCTCTTGGCCGCTGTGGCTACGCCATCGCCTGCATAGGCACGGACCTTATGCCGACTGAATCGCGCGGGAGCATAAGCCATGTCAAGCCCAGTGGATGGCAGAGCGTTCAGTACGACATTGTTGACGGAAAGAGCCTTTACAACCGCTGCCATCTTATAGGCTTCCAGCTTACCGGAGAAAACGCAAACGAGAAGAACCTGATAACCGGCACGCGCTATATGAACGTTCAGGGTATGCTGCCGTTTGAGAACATGGTGTGCGACTACGTTAAGGAGACGGAAAATCACGTATTGTACCGTGTCACGCCTGTGTTCGACGGGGATAATCTCGTGGCCGAGGGTGTGCAGATGGAGGGCTGGTCGGTTGAGGATGAGGGAGACGGCGTGTGCTTTCATGTGTTTTGCTACAATGTTCAGCCGGGAATTGAGATAGATTACGCCACGGGAGACAGCTGCCTGGACGGAGATGACTATGCCGGAGAGGAGATGAGCTACATACTTAATACCGGCTCAAGGAAATTCCACGAGCCCGACTGTTCATCAATAGAGGGCATAAACGCGGACAACGTGCAGGAGTATACCGGCACCCGCGAGATGCTAACGGCGCAGGGATATGAACCCTGCGGACGTTGCAAGCCGTAGAGGGAAAGTATGATAAATGAAAAAACGCGCAGTGAAACTGCGCGTTTATTTATTTGACCTTTTCTACGCTGTACATGGATTGAAGCACCAGAAAATTGGTTCGGAACAGGCTGTTGAGATTCCACCAGCTTATTCCGGCCAGCCCGTATTCGTAAACGAGCAGAAGCTTGGCGCGTATGCTGCGGGCGTCCTCAAACCAGACCTCATGCTGCTTGCCGTCGCCGTCGTAGTAACGGAAAAAGGGAGCCTGAGAGAGCTCATCGAACTGTATCCGTGCGCCGACCTGACCAGCGAGAGTTATCGCGCCGACGCTTGTCACAGGTGTGGCCTTTGTGCCCTGAACGAAGGGAAGCGTCCAGTTGTAGCCGTAGTTTGGCGTGCCCATGAGTATCTTGCCAGAGGGAATCTCCGTTACGGCGTAGTCGAGTACTCGACGCACCATGTTCACCGGAGAGACGGCCATTGCGGGGCCGTAGGTATAGCCCCATTCATATGAATGGGGGGTGTTAGCACACACTGTTGATTTTTGCTTCATCTTCGATGTCTTCGGCAGGGCTGTGTATTTTCTGGCACCCCGGGGAAAACTTGAAAAAAATGTCCAGATGCAAAGCGTCGGTTACCTCGATGTGGTCAAGCAGCCGGTTCAGCACGTCTCGGTCAATCGTATTGATTGTTCCGGACTCTTTGAAAAAGGAAACAAACTCGTCGTCCTGTTTACGGGCTGTTTTTACTTGTACAAGATTATCCTGTAAGCGTTTTATCTGTTCGTCCTGCTCTGCGATTCCAGCATCGTAATGTTCCTTAAACTGGGCATATTCGCCGCTGTCAATAAGGCCCTTTTCTAAATTATCGTATAAGCGGAACTTAGCTTCCGATAAGCGCTTTTTTTCCTGTTCGGCACGCCTCAAGGCAACCGCATATTCATTTTGCGACCGGCCTGCGGTGCTTATCCTGCGGACTGCATCAATTACCGCCGTGGCATCGACGAGCTCCTTGATTTGCGATTGAATCGCGCATAAAACAGCTCCTTCAATAACGGACTCCTTAACAGAGGGACATTGGCATTTGTCCGGCGCGTAAATACGGGTAGTACAGCGAAAACGCGAATAACCGTTGCTTGTATTCCGATTCATGCGGCCTCCGCAGTGGGCGCATTTTACAAAGCCTGAGAGCAGATAATCAGTCTTCTGCCTGGGAGCCGATCTGGTACGCCTTGCAAACCGCTCATGTACAATAGTGAATAGCTCGTCTGAAACAATGGCCTCGTGGGTTCCCTCTACGACTGTCCATTCGCTTTCGTCCGCCGGCACCATTTTCTTTGTCCGGTAGGAGGCGCTTTTGTATTTTCCCTGTACCAGATTCCCGATGTAAACCTCGTCCTTCAGAATGGAATTCACCGAGGTCAAAGCCCAGGCATTATGCTTTACGCCTCCGCTGGAGTGATGGCTGAAGCCCTTGCAGCCCTTGCCGGATTTATAAACGGACGGCGGCGCGATTTGAAGGGCATTGAGCTGCTTGACAATACCGCCGGCGGATATGCCGTCGGCATACCAGTTGAAAATCATTCTGACAATTTCTGCGGCCTCGTCGTCTATGATAAGCTTATGCTTATTGTCAGGACTTTTCATGTACCCGTAGGGGGCATAGTTGCCCAAAAACTCCCCTCGCTCCCGCTTCATTGCAAAGGTGGACTTGATTTTTATTGAGAGCTGACGGATATAGTCATCGTTCATGATGTTGGAGAAAGAGACAATGGCGCTGCAATATCCGTGCGGGTCCCTCAGACTGTCAATGTGGTTGAGGACAGAAATAACGCGGATGCCCTTGTGCGGGAAGTATTCCTCCATTAAACGGCCCAGCTCGGGATAATTTCGGCCCAGGCGGGAATTGTCCTTGAAAATCACACAGTTGATTTTTCCCGCCTCAATATCACGGATCATCCGTTTGTACTCCGGCCTGTTAAAATTTCCGCCGGGGTATCCGTCGTCGGAATAGACCTCAATGGAAGCAATGATGTCCCCTTGGGCCTGAAGATATCTGATATGCTGCTCAATGATTCCTTTCTGATTCTGGATGCTGTCGCTCTCCATTTTATCTCCGTCCTCTTTGCTGAGCCTGACGTAAATTGCTACGTACCATTCAGCGTCGGAAGCGTGGTCATTTTCTCTCCTGTGTCGTACAAAGGTCATATACACTCCTTTCTGCTGAACCCTCATATCTGCGAAACAATATCTATAATATTTTTTTAGCAGGTACAGAGAAAACCGTCAAAAATTCGCGTTTTTATTCATGTGAACAGATAATATTGAAATCATGCAGGCCTCCAGGCTTGGCCCAGAGTCTGCATGATGTATTGTCACTTCTAACTCTTGCGGTTTTGTAATGTCTTTGCCTGGTTCAAATTTAATTTCTTTATCCGTGTCAGTCACCCCCGTACACATTATGAGAGCCGGATACCGAATATTTGTCAAACACATTCCAACGAGACGTTCTTCCAGTGGAACGAGGTCTTTGCCGCTGACCGTTGGTGCACTTTATACGCGAGGAAGTGCTAAAGCAGATAGTATGGGGCAGGATATTTGATGTGACAGCGCTTTTATTTGATGACATTGTGCCTTTCCATGAAATAATGTATCAGCAACGCTCAAAAGAAAAGGAAATGAAGCGCAGGAAGCGGGAAGTTATGCAGGCACAAAAACGGATAGCGGGTACAGAAAGTGGACATTGTTTTCAACTTTGTAGGGTAAATCAATTTTCTTTCTGCTGCGCAACCGAAACGGCAAGGCGCATAGGAACTCGAAAAGACGGTACAGCCCTTGAAATCGGGGCTATACCGTCTAATTGGAGCAGTTTTTTAATATGGAAATATGGGAAGAAAGGCATGTGGAATTCAGCTTGGGTTAAAAATATCACACCGATTCCGGCACAGCATAATGGTACTCAAAAAACAAGGCAGATATTGTACATTTTGTCGTTTCAACAGTGGACAATTCGCTGCTTTGGTGGTAAAATTTAAAATGATATCATGGGGAATTGTGCATTGGAAGCAGCTTCCTCATAAGCTTGGGAGGTTATAGCATGAAACGCAGAGTACTTAGTTTCATTATCACTCTGGCTTTGTGCCTGAACCTGTGCCCTGTGTGGGCATCGGCTACTGACGCAGGGACAGACGGCGGGCTGTGCCCACATCATCTGGAGCATACGGATGAGTGTGGATATGCTTTGCCGGCATTGGAACAGGAATGTACTCATAGCCACGACGAGGGCTGCTATATAACAGAAGCGGACTGCATTCATGAGCATACGGCCGAGTGCTATCCGGAGTCGGACGATGGTTCCGAAGCGGATGAGCCGGTTTTGTGCGCGCATATGTGCACACAGGACAGCGGCTGCATCACTCAAACGCTGTCCTGCCTGCATGAGCACGACGATACCTGCGGATATGTCGATGAAAATCCAGGTGCGCCGTGTACGTTTGTCTGTCATATCTGCCCCATCGAAGACTTGATAGGTAAACTGCCACTCAGCGTTTCGGAAAGCAACAGCGAGCAGGTCCATACCCAGCTCAGTGAAATTTATGCCCGGTACGACGAGCTGACCGAGGACGAACAGCAGGAAGTGGACCTGTCTGCCTGTGTTTCCCTGTTGGAACAGATGGACGAAATTGGCACTGAGATACTGGACGGCGAAGCTGACGACAGCGGCAACAAATATATAATGCCCGAGGATAAGGCCTTTGACCCGTATGTGGTATCGGGGCCCATGGTGATTGACACAAATGGGCATACCTTGTCGGGAATAAACACCAGCGCCATACGTGTCACTGAGACAGGAGAGTTGGACCTGGTAGGTAAGGTCACATCTCCAAAGGGCACGGGTGTGGAGGTCCAGTCAGGCGGTTCACTGAGCATTACGGGGCAGGGCACAGTCATTAATGGTAAGACATATGCCCTGGATATCGCCTCCGGCGCGGAAGTACAACTCTCCACTGGCACGTATATCGGTCAAATCGCCGCGATTCAGACGGAGGACGGTGATTTTGGCGCTCTGCTGGCGCCGGGCTGTGCCTATTTCGACGCTGCCGGCGATCCGATTCTTCTGGATAATATGGGGACAGCCAAGGCGGTTGCCGTTGGTCAATGCACGACCCATTCAAAGGAAAGCTGCACAACTAACGCCGGTACCACGACGCACACATGGACCTGCGTGTTCTGTAAAACGGAAGAGTCAGAACCGTGTACATTTACTTTCGATCAGGATGGAAATGGAACGTGCGTATGTGGCAATACGCTCACGATAGTCGTTGACGAGAGCGACCTGACTGATCTGGTCTATGACGGCACGATTAAACCGGAAGATGTAAAAATTACAGTTACCCTGGCCGACGGCTCGGGGAAGGAGCTGGAGAAGGGGTCTGACTACAGTGTAGAGTATGAGCCCAGAACAGATGCAGGCGAGATCACAGTGACGGTTACCGGAATCACATTCAATGGGACTTTTACCAGAACCTACCAGGTTAGCCAGGACCGGCCCGCTCTTGAGTGGGATACCGTAGCTAAACCTGTTCCGGTAGAAGTGGACTATGACGGCGATTCGGTGGAGGAGAGCGAGCTTCCGCCTGTGAAGATAAATATCAAATCCGATACAGACAACTTGCAGGATTACCTCAAGTATTCATACAAAAAGGAGAATGATCCCGATTCTGCCTACACCGACGGACTGCCCACGAATGCGGGCACATATGAAGTAATAGTCAGTCTCCCAGAAATGCAAAACTTTGAGGCTGCTTTCAGTGAGCCAATAACGCTGACGATTCGCAAAATCAATCCAATCGTCACGCCGCCTACTGCCACAAAGCCAGTTTTTAACCGCGACGTCCAAGAACTGGTTACCGGAGGCACGCTGTGTGACGTGGCTGTGCGCGACGGCGTGACAATCAAATTTGCAGAAAGTGAAAACGGCGAGTATTCCACAACGATTCCCACCGGCACAAACGCGGGTAACTACAATGTATGGTACACTGTGGAGGGAACTGAAAACTACCTTGCTATTGATCCGGATCCAACTGAGGTGGCAGGCGTAGAGATTCTGCGCAAGCCGATTGAGCCAATTATTACGCTGTCCGATTATACATACCTGTACGACGGCGGTTATAAACAGCCCACGGTCACGGTCAAGGATGACGATAATTTGACCGTCCTGCTGGACAGCGAGTATAGGGTGGAATATCAGAACAACCGCGATGTCGGCACGGCAAAGGTGGTCGTTACCGACAAGCCCGGCGGAAACTATGATATTACGGAGACCGAGGCCCAGTTCCAGATTACCGCACGGACGCAGGAGACGCTGTCCATTACCCAAAAGCCCAATACAATCACTTACGGGGATAAGTTTACCCTGAGCACCTCCGGAGGCTCGGGCAGCGGCAATGTCACCTGGGAGGTTACGAGCGGTTCGGACGTTGCAGAAGTAGACCGGAACAGCGGACAGGTCACCGTCATTGGCCACGGTGCGGTTACGGTTAAGGCCACAAAATCCGGCTTGGCGCCGACCCGCGCGGCCGATGGGGCCAATTACGAGGACGCGACCGCGTCCTGGGAGTTCACCGCGGATAAAAAGCCCGTGACGGTGACGGTGACGGCGGAGGATAAGGACTATGACGGCGATAACGTGGCCGATGTCCACGCCGAGGCGGAGCAGGGGGTTCTGGCGGGGGATGAAATTATGATCACCGGCCTGACCGGCACGTTCAGCGATGAAAACGCCGGAGCGGATAAGACGGTGACCGTGGATGTAACCGGCGCTGCGATAAGTGGCAATAATTCCCAGCACTACGAAATTTCGTATTCCAGCCTCACCGTTAAGGCGGCAATACGCAAGGCGGTTGCGGAGATCGCGGCGCCGGGGGTTGTGGAACTTACCTACAATGGGGTTGAACAAAACCTGATTTCCACCGGAGCGGCCGTAAATATTGTCGGTGTCAATGCGGAATACGCACTGAGCGAGGACGGCCCGTACTCCACGGCTTTCCCGCAGGCCAAAAACGCAGGTACTTATACTGTCTGGTATCGTGTCGAGGAGACGGATAACTATATCGGTCAGGCTCCCAAGAGCGTCGAGGTGAGGATTAATAAAAAGCCTGTGGCGCCAGAAATTACGCTGAGCGGCGACGGCCTGACGGAGGAGGCCGACGGCACATACTCCTATATCTACAGCGGCGACGCCAGGGAACCGGCCGTCACACTGACGGAGGCCGACGGTATTACGGAGATTCCGGCAGGTGAGTACACGGTGTCGTACAGCGATAATGTCAACGTAGGCACTGCCGCCAACGTGACCGTCACGGCAAAGGCCGACGGCAACTATTCATTCGCACCGATTACGAAGAACTTTGCGATTAAAAAGGAACAGGCCAGGGTCATCGCCGCCCCAGAGGCGGCAGGAGATCCGCTTACATTCAATACCAGAGCTCAAAAGCTTGTTACTGCTGGCACGGGGACCGGCGGAACGATGGTTTACTCTGTAAACGATCAGAACGGGACCTATTTGGAAACTATTCCCACAGAGACCAATGCAGCCGAGTATACGGTGTATTATAAAGTAGCAGGTGACCCCAATCACAGTGATTCCGAGGTGGGTTCTGTGGCCGTCACAATCGCTCCCAAGACGGTAAAAGACCCGACAATCGAGCTGTATGATGTAGACGGGAATCCTCTTGTCAGCTATACCTATGACGGCACGGCAAAAGCCCCCAGCGTTTTAGTCAAAGATGGCAGTACTCCTATTCACAAAGATGAATACAACATCGTCTACAGCGACAACACAGACGCAGGCAGGGCCACGGTCAGCATAACCGATAAGCCGGGCGGCAATTACACCGTGACGGGTTCGGCGGAATTTGTAATTGTCAAGGCAAATATTGTATTCGACCAAGCCCCGACAGCGGCTGTCATTACATATGATGGCAAGGCCCATGAACTGCTGATTGCGGGTAAGACCAGCGGCGGAGAGGTCCTGTACGCACTGAACAGCGAAACGAGCACCTATAGCACCGCGATACCCAAAGCTACCGAAGCGGGAGATTACACCGTCTATTACAAGGTTGTCGGAGATAAAAACCACAACGATTTTGCGGCAGAGTTTAAACCTGTGACTATCAAGCGCAAGCCGCTGACAACGCTCACCATTGAGCTTGACCCCGCCAGCTTTGAGTACGATGGCACGGTGAAGCTGCCGTCGGTCACGGTCAAGGACGGGGAGACGGTACTGCCCAAGGGGGAGTACACATGGGCGTGTAACGACGCTGCTCCGATGAACCAGGGCACTTATACCATTACGGTTACGGACGCAGCGCTTGGCAACTACGATCTGACCGGAGTTACGGCAAATACAGCGACTTTCACCATCGGCAGGACTGCGCAGGCAGCGCTTGAGATTGAGGGCAAGCCCGCCGTTACCAACTACGGCGATACTTTCAAGCTGACTGTGAGCGGGGGAAGCGGCAGCGGCGCCATAAGCTGGAGTACGACAGGTCCTGCCAGTGCAGACACGGACGGTAATGTGACCATCAATGGTGTGGGCGAGGTTACAATCACAGCGGAGAAAGCCGCAGATGACAACTATCTCTCTGCCCAGACGCAGTGGACCTTTACCGCTGCACCGAAACCGGTCATGGCCTCCGTTACGGTTGATAATAAGGACTATGACGGCACGTCGGCCGCCACGGTGGCTTCCGTTGATATAAACGCTGACCTGCTGGCCGGCGACGCGGTTACAATCGACCCAGCCAGTATTGCCGCCGTATTTGACACCCCTGCGGCCGGCACGGGGAAAACCGTCACTCTGGACACAGCCAATGTCCGTGTGGCTGGCGCAAGCGCGGCCAATTACGATATCACATATCCCGATACGGCGACTGCGGATATTACCCGGGCGAAGACGCAAATCACCACGTCTCCCGAGAAGATTGACCCTCTGACATACAGCGGACAGCCGCAGGAGCTAATCACGGCGGGCAAGACCAATGTGGGCTTGCTGGTGTATTCTCTGAGCGAGACAGGGGAGTATTCCCAGAATATTCCCACAGGAACGGATGCCGGAACTTACACCGTCTACTATAAGGTGGACGAAACCGCCGATTACACCGGTGTAGACGTGAACACGACTCCTCTTTCTGTGACTATAGGTCCCAAGCCCGTTACGCCTGTGGTGGAGCTGTCGGAGTCTTCTTTCCTGTACGACGGCACGAAGAAGGAGCCGAAAATCACGCTCATGGACGGGAAAACCGTGATTGACGCGGACCAATATACGGTCGCGTGGGACAATGATCTGACCGCTGCCGGTACGCATACGGCGACAATTTCCAAGGTCGGGGGGAAGAACTACACATTCGCTGATGTGACTGCTGAGGTTGAGATTACTGAAGCGACACAGGCAGCGCTGAAAATCACCGGAAAGCACGACCATGTATATTACGGCGATACCTTTACGCTGGACACCGAGGGCGGCTCTGGAAACGGGACAGTGGCGTGGAGTATTACGGCAGGCATAGCCAGTGCCGAAATCGACAGGGGTACGGGTAAGCTCACAGTAAAGGGAACCGGGTCCGTCACGGTCGAGGCGAAGCGAACTGTACCCAACTATGGCGCTGTCAGCGATACTTGGACCTTTACCGTGGAGCCGAAGCCGGTAATGGCGGAAGTGACAATCGCGGCTAAGGCCTATGACGGCAGTAAAAGCGTATCCGATACATCTATCATCGCGACTGTGAAGTCTGGAGATCTGGTAGACCCCGACAATGACACCGTCACAATCAGCGGACTGAGGGCTGCTTATGAGGATGCCAACGCAGGAACGAACAAGATGGTCACGCTGGACAGCTCTGCTGCAACTGCGACTGCCGATGACAAGTATGCCGTCAGCTATCCCAATACCTCCAATGGAGATATCACGCCCAGGCAGGTTGATTTGACGGTTACGCTGTCTGGTAACGATTTAAAGACGGATGATACCGACGGCAGCTATTACTATGAGTACGACGGCACCGATAAAACCCCCGCCGTCAAGGCCACGGCGGACGATGATAACGCCGTGCTCGCAGCCGGAGACTATACCGTGAACTATGCCGACAACAGGAATGTCGGTAAAGCGGCCGTGACCGTTACGGCAAAGGTGGGCGGCAACTATACATTTGATGCCGTGACAGTAAACTTTGATATTCGGAAAGCTGCTGCGGTGCTGACCCAGACCCCTAAGGCCAGGGAACTGACCTACAATGGGACGGCGCAGGAGCTCGTGGATGTAGGCACCGCGGCCGGCGGTACAGTGTGGTATTCCGGCACAGGAGCGGAGGATTCCTATTCGGCAGCAATTCCACAGGGAACAGAGGCGGGAACATATACCGTGTATTATATGGTGAAGGGCGACGCCAACCATACCGATACGGCGCCCAGCCAGGTCTCCGTGACCATCAAAGCGAAGGAAATCACGCCCGCAATTACGCTGAACCCGAATTCATATGAGTATGACGGCACCGCGCATGAGCCTGCTGTCACCGTCAAGGACGGTAATAAGGAGATTCCCGACAGCGAGTACAGTGTATCCTACCGTGACAATGTCAGCGCCGGTACGGCGACGGTTATCGTCATCGACAACAACGACGGCAACTACATTGTAAATGGTACGGCGACTTTCCAGATTACAAAGAAAGCTCCGGCCTTTACGCCTCCGGAGGGGAAAACCGGCCTGCATTACAACGGTGAGCTCCAGGAGCTGGTCAAGGCGGGAGTTTCCGGCGAAGGCACCGTGTACTACTCGGTGAACGGTGGGAATTATTCCACTGCAATTCCCATGGCTTCCACGGTTGGCACGTACAACATCGATTACAAGGTGGTAGGCGACGACAACCACAGCGACACGGATCCTGTAAGCCTGGATGCGGTGGAGATTGCCAAAAACACGGTAACGAACCCCACAATTACGCTGTCTTCGGATACGTTCCAATACAACGGCAGCCAGCAGAAGCCCGTGATAACTGTCCGCGACGATAACGGCCGGCTGATTCCGGAAAACGAGTACGTGGTGACGATTACCGGCAACAATGGCAATAATATGGTGGACGCAGACACCTACACTGTCACGATTACGACGCCGGATGCCTCCAATTACATCATCGAAAGCAACAACACGCGGACCTTTACAATCGTGCCGGCGGACCAGGAGACAATCTCCATCACTGGCACCAGGGCCCAGGTCTGCTACGGCGATGTCATCCAGCTCGGCACTACGGGCGGTGCCGGAAGCGGTACGGTGAATTGGAAAATTGAGGGAAATACTGACACCACGATTACGCAGTCCGGACTGCTTGCTGTTAAAGACGTGGGCGGACCCATCACGGTAACGGCGACCCGTTCCAGGGGAGGAAACTACAGCGATGTATCCGCAAAATGGGAGTTCAGCGCGGAAAAGAAACAGGTAACGGCTGTGCTGACCGGCGTTGACCGGCCCTATGCCCCTGGTGACAGAACTGCCGCAGTAAAAGCTGTCGTCCCGAACGGTGAGCTGGTGTCCGGCGACTCCATAACGATTGGAGATCTTACCGGCACATTTGACGATGCCAATGTCGGGACGAACAAGAAGGTGACAGTTGACCGCTCGGCTCCGGCTATCACCGGTACAAATTCGGATAAATACACCGTAACAATCCCCGCGACCGCGACCGCGTCAATTCTGGCGGCACCTGCAGCGGTGGATGCTGCTCCGGAGGAGATAGGGTCTCTGATTTATGACGCGAGCCAGGCACAAGTGCTGGTCACGGCGGGAACTGTAACAGGCGGCATCATGGTCTATTCCCTGGATGGCACAAATTACACACCGGCTATACCCAAAGCTAAGGATGCCGGTAAATATACTGTCTATTACAAGGCCCAAGGCGACAGCAATCATACGGACAGTGAATCCGGAACCGTGGAGGCGACGATAGGCCAGCAGCCCGTGACTCCTCGGATCGAGCTGACGCCCTCGAGAGTGCAGTATGACGGCAATGTAAAGAAGCCCGACGTCACTGTCTTGGACGCCGCGAACAACGTGATTCCGGCCAGCGAGTATACCGTCGTTTATGATTCTGCTACGAACTGGAAGGACGTCGGTCCTCACAAGGTCACGGTCCAAAATGTTGAGGGCGGAAATTACAAAATTACCGAGGCGGACGAAACATTTACAATCAGCAAAACACCGCAGAATCCGCTGGAGATTGTCGACAAGCCCAGCCGCGTCTACTACGGGGACACCTTTACGTTAAGTGCAGTAGGCGGCTCCGGCAGCGGAGCGGTCACATGGAAAAGCAACAATGAGGGTATTGCCAAAGTTGACGCTAACGGTGTTGTGACTATCAGGGGTACGGGCCCCGCCACGATTACCGCGGAAAGGACGGGAGGCACAAACTATGACACCGTGACGGCGGACTATCCGCTCAACGCGCTGAAAAAGACGATTACGGCGGTAATAACTGCTGATGACAAGCCTTATGACGGAGATACGTCCGCCACGCTTCACGTTTCCTGGAAAGAGGGCGATCTGGTCGGAAATGACAGTATCGCCATTGAGACTTTGATGGGAACGTTTGATGACGAACATGTCGGAACAAACAAAACGGTGACGATTACCTGTACTTTTGTCTCTGATGCGACATCTCAGAAGTACGATATCAAACCTCCGTTCACCACTACCGCGTCTATTCTCAAGGCGGATGCCGCAGCACCGACATTGACGAAGAATGAGCGAGTGTACGACGGCACGACCCAGGCTCTTGTGTCCGGCGGAGATGCAGATACGCTCTACTCCGGCACCAGGGACGGCGTATATTCCGAGGCGGTTCCCACAGGTACTAACGCGGGGACTTACACGGTCTGGTACAAAGCAAGGGGGGGAGACGATCACAACGATTCCGCGCCCCAGTCGCTCATGGTGACGATTAGCCCGAAACCGCTGACGGCGGATGGTACGAATACCGTGCTGTCCGGCAGTGATTTGCAGACGGATGACTCTGTCACACCTCCTGTTTACTACTATGAGTACGACGGCACCGAGAAGCGGCCCACCGTTACCATCACAGACGGAGCGGCGTTGGTCCCAGCCGGCGAGTATACGCTCAGCTACAGCGATAATAAGAATGTGAACGCGGACAAAAAGGCTGTCGTTACGATTACGGACAACGCGGATGGCAACTATATTGTCAGCGGCAGCGTTGAGTTTGAGATTCGTCAGAGCGGCGCGGAGCTGACAAGTTCTCCGCGGGCAAGGGACCTGACCTACCAAAAAGGAACGGAGCAGGAGCTTGTTGACGTAGGCACCGCGACGGGCGGCCACATCGAGTATGCGCTTGACGGTGGCGAATATAGCAGGGACATACCTAAAGCGGAAAACGCGGGGACTTACACGGTAACTTATAAAGTGGTAGGCGACGCAAACCACACGGATGGTACAGCAGTCGGTTCGGTCACTGTGACTATCAAGCCGAAAACGGTTGTCAGTCCGAAAATTACGGTGGACCCGGCTTTCAATGCTGAGTATGACGGCAATGCGAAAAAGCCTGGCATTACCGTTATGGACGGTACGGACACGATTGATTCGTTGGAGTACAGTGTATCCTACAGTGACAATATCAACGCCGGTGAGGCGACGGTCATTGTCAGCAACAACAACGGCGGCAACTACACAGTAAACGGTACGGCAACCTTTGAAATTTTGAAAGCAGACATAGCGGTTGCAGATGTAACAGCACCGGAAGGCCTCAAAAATCTGCCTTACAACGGTGCCGCGCAGGAGCTGGCCAGACCGGGCAGCGCGGCCAACGGGACGATGGTGTATTCTCTGGACGAGAACGGGGAATATTCTTCGTCCATTCCCACAGGGAAGAATGTTGGCGCTTACACCGTCTGGTACAAGGTCCAGGGCGACACCAACCATAATGACAGCGAAGCGAAATCGGTGGATGCTGAGATTATCAAGAACACTGTGACCAAGCCCACTATTCAGGTAACGCCGGAATCTGTGACGTACAACGGGGATAAGCAGGCGCCGACTGTTACCGTCAAGGACGATAATGGTATTGTGATTGACGGCAGTGAGTACACGGTGACATATGCGGATGCCGGCGGAAACAGCACGACTGATTTGACCAATGTGGGCACATACACTCTGACCATTACCGGCAAGGGCACAAGCTACGACTTTACCGCTACTGCCGCATTTAAAATCCTCCCAGCGGGCCAGACGCCCTTGACCATCACCGGTAAACGGGAGCGTGTCTGCTACGGCGACACAATCAAGCTGGACACAGAGGGCGGCAGCGGGACAGTGACCTGGGATGTTGGTGGCTCCGCGATTGCAACGATTACTTCCGACGGACTGCTTGAAATCACAGGTGAGGGCTCTGTCATAGTCACAGCTACCAGTGAGGCCATCGGCTACAATGACCAGACCGCCACTTGGTCGTTCCATGCGGATAAAAAGCCGGTCACAGCCGTTGTGACGGCAGAGGCGAAGACCTATGATAGCGATACGGCTGCCACAGTGACCGCCACGCTGCAAAGCAGCGACCTGGTAGCTGGCGATGAGGTCAAGATTACCCTGAAAGGCAGCTTCGAGGACCCCAATGTCGGAACGGATAAGAAGGTGAATATTGACAGCACGAACCCAGTGTTTTCAGGCGACAGTACGGGTTATGAGAACTACAGCATCACCTACCCCGCCACTGCCACCGCGTCGATTCTCAAGGCGGATGTAAAGGAAACAGACATAACTGCTCCGACGGCGGCGGATGGGTTGGAGTATACCGGACTTCCCCTGACTTTGGTCACAGAGGGGGCCGTAACAGGCGGCACTATGGAATACTCGCTGGACGACAGGGCGTATTCCGCCAGCCTCCCCACGGGTACCAATGCGGGCGATTATGACGTCTGGTACCGCGTGAAGGGCGACGGCAACCACAATGATACGGCAGGCACAAAGCTGGACAGTAAAGTGACTGTCGCCCCGCAGAATGTGCCGGATCCAATCATCGAGTTCTCACCCAGCGGCGCTTCGTATGACGGTGCGGTGCATAAGCCTGAGGTAACGGTCAAGGACAACAATGGCCGCGTGATTCCGGAGGAGGAGTATGATGTAGATTACGGCAACACGGACTGGAAGGCAGCCGGAGGCCACACGGTCACAATCACCGGTAAGACAGGCGGCAACTACAGCATTACCCAGAAGCCGGCAACATTTACCATACTCGTGGCGGGTCAAAGCCCGTTGTCAATCACGAATCAGCCCGGCAGAGTTCAGTACGGCGACACCTTTACGCTCAGTGCAGTGGGCGGTTCTGGAACGGGAATTGTAAAGTGGGACAGCAATAACAAGGATGTTGCCACCATAGACCAAAACGGTTTGGTAAGAGTACATAAGTCCGGACCGGTTAAGATTACGGCCACGAAATTGGCCGACGGGGGCTATGGCGAAGTTTCGGTTGACTGGTCGTTCAGCGCGGAAAAGAAGCCTGTCACGCCTATTGTGACTGCCAGGGACAAAGAGTATGACACATACGACGATGCGCAGCTGGTCATCAAATGGCAAGCTGGCGACCTGCTGAACGGCGATACCATCAATCTTGCCCTGACCGGCACGTTTGAAGATGCCAATGTCGGAACAAACAAAACCGTAGCAATCGCCGGTACACTTCCCGATGACGACAGGTACGACATTAAGTTACCCGAATTCCCGACGGCGTCCATAACCCCGAAAGCCGCAAGCGTGACAGGGGTTACAGTAGCAGAGCTGGAGTACAACGGCAGCAGGCAGCCCTTAGTAAGCGGCGGCACGGCGACGGGCGGAACAATCGCCTATTCTCGAGATGGCAGCTATTATGTGCTGACTGTTCCTTCGGAGAAGAACGCGGGGACGTACACAGTCTATTACAAGGCTCAGGCTGAACCCAACGGGAATTACAAAGACAGCCCCGTGGTCAGGGCGGATGTGACAATCGCGCCGAAATCGGTGACGAAACCTGTAATCGAACTGTCAAGTGATACATTCGATTACGACGGCACTCCGAAGCGGCCTGACGTCGAGGTCAAAGACGGAAATGTGGTGATACCAGCCAGCGAGTATACAGTGAGCTACAGCAACAACACGGCAGTAGGTACCGCCACAGTCACAATCAGCGACGCCGATGACGGTAACTACGAGGTTAGCGGCAGCACTACCTTTACAATTAAGGCGGGCGTCCCCACCCTGACAGATGAACCGCAGCCGAGAAGTCTGACCTATAACGGACGGGCGCAGACGCTTGTGACACGCGGTACTGCGGTAAATGGCCTTATGATGTATTCTCTGGATGAATACGACGACTACAGCACGTCGCTTCCTAAGAAAACCGATGCGGGTGTTTACGAGGTCTGGTACAAGGTAGTGGGTGACGACGACACCGAAACCGACCCTGAATCGGTGATTGCGGAGATCCTGCCTAAACCGGTTACCCCGACGGTTACAGTGAATTTGACAAGAGATCCGCTCCCGTACACTGGAAGTCCGCAAAAGCCCCCTGTAACCGTAGTCGTGGATGGCAAAACGCTCACTAACGGCGTTGATTACACCACCACCTACAGCAATAACACCAATGCAGGTACGGCGACGGCTGCGGTCCAAAGCGTGAGCGGAAGCAATTACCAGTTCTCTGCCACGGCTACGTTTGAGATTGCCAAGAGCAAAGCGACATTTGCCGTGCTGCCGGAAGGCTTGACCGACTTGGTCTACACAGGAGAGGAACAGGAGCTTATTGAGGAGAATACGGGTATATCTCTGGAGGGAACCGTGCTCTATTCGCTGAATGCTGTAACGTATTCCGCCGAGATTCCCACAGGCATTAAGGTACGCAGCTACACCATTTTTGCCAAAATACAGGGCGATTCCAAGCACGAGGACAGCGATCCGGTCACTATCTCTGCGCAAATCAGCACAAACGAAGTGAAAAACCCGCGCGTTACGCTGTCTTTCAATACTGTCAACTACAACGGCGGCGAGCAGAAGCCATCAGTCACAGTGACTGATGAAAACGGCAACGTGATTCCAGCCAGCGAGTACGTAGTGACATACAGCAACAACATAAATGTGGGCAAAGCTACCGTTGCCATAGAGAGCAAGGGGAGCAATTACAGCTTTACGGCTGAGGCCGAGTTTGAGATCGTAGGCGCAGGCCAGACACCGCTGACTATAACCGGCAAGCAGGACACCGTCTATTACGGCGACACGCTTCGCCTCGACACTGACGGGGGAGCCGGCGACGGAGCGGTGACGTGGAGTGTGTCCGGGCCTGCTGACGAGATTGCCGACGGTCAGTTCAAGCTCACAAGCAGCGGCAGCGTCACTATCACGGCGACCAAAGCCGCAAGCGGCGGCTACGGAGAAGCCACCGATACATGGTCGTTCTACGCCAAACCGAAGCCGATTACAGCTGCTGTGACGGCCGCAGATAAGACCTACGACACCAGTAACACCGCCAAATTGACCGTGACAATCGGCAGCGGCCTGGTTGGCAGCGATACATTCACCGTGACTGCGCAGGGACATTTCACGGACGAGAATGTCGGGGCAAACAAAATCGTCGTCATTGACCGTTTGGATATCCCCGAGGGTATCAGTGAGAAATACGACATCAGTTACCCTGACACAACTACGGCGTCCATAACCCCGAAGGCCGCAAGCGTGACGGACGCTCCGGAGAGGGCCGAGAATCTGAAGTACACCGGAAGCGAGCAGGCTCTTCTGACAAGCGGCGGCACGGCAGATAGCGGGAACCTTGCGTATTCCGTGGATGGCGGCAGCAGCTACAGCTTTGAAATCCCGACGGGTACGGACGCGAAATCGTACACAGTCTGGTACAAGGTCGTTGCGGGTGATGAAAACCACAAGGACAGCTTACCTGTGAAAATGGAACCCGTGACCATTGCGGCGAACACGGATACGCCGAGCGTTCTGTGTATGCCGGCTACGTTCCAGTATGACGGCACAGAGAAGACCCCAACCGTTGTTGTCAGGGACAAAGACCAGCGGGTGATTCCAGAGCGCGAGTACACTGTGACGTTTGAGCCCAATCGGATCGCGGTAGACACCTACACCGTTACCGTCACAGACAACCCAGGTGGCAACTATGAGTTCACTGCTCCCGCAGTTGGAAGCTTCGAAATCGTGGAAGCCAGCCAGAGTCCCCTGTCCATTATCACCGATAAGCCCACCAACATCTGCTATGGGGATACGTTCCGTTTGAGTGCAATGGGCGGTTCCGGAAACGGCGCAATCCAGTGGAGCATAGCGGAAAGCAGTGTTGCGGAGGTTGACGCTAATGGAGTCGTGACCGTAAAGGGCACAGGCGGATTTACAGTTAAAGCGTACAGAGAAGGGACGAACGGCTACAGCGATTCCAACACGGACAGCGTACCGTTTGTTGCAAACCCGAAGCCTGTTACGCCGGTTGTGACAGCCGAAGACAAAACCTATGACGGAAAGAAAACTGCCACACTGCACGCGGCTTGGAAGAGCGGAGATCTGGTAGGCGGCGATGAAATCGCGTTCACTGAGCTCACAGGCGAATTCGCGACGGCTGATGCGGGTACAGGCAAGCAGGTGAAGATACTTACGCATACTGCTGCAGGAACGAATGCAGACAAGTACACTATCACATGGCCCGACAGCACAACGGCGTCAATCTACAGGGTAGACGCAAAGCTGGAGACCAAGCCGGGCAATCCAAGCTTAACGTATACCGGAAGCGAGCAGGCCCTTGTTACCGGCGGCAAAACAGTTGATAACATTGGCACAATCGTATACAGCCTGAGCCAGAACGGTACGTATTCGGAGGAAATACCCACCGCCAGGGACGCCGGCAAGTACATAGTCTGGTACAAGGTAGCGGACAGTGTGAACTATACTGGTATCAATGCCGCGTCCATTGAGGTGGAGATTTTGAAAGCGACCCCGAGCATTGACACATATCCCACCGCGTCTGGTACTGAGGGACAATCGCTGAGTAATATTAAATTTACAGATGGCGGCGCGGCAGATGTACCGGGCAAGTTTGCCTGGGAGGATGGCAGCATAAGGCCTGGAGTGGGAACATCCCAGCAATATGTGATTTTCATGCCGGACGACACAGACAACTACAACACGGTCAGGTTCCAAATTGATGTAACCATCAGCAGTCCAACTACCATCAGCAGCGATGACTCAGATACAAACAGCACGCCGACTCAGACTACTGTCCGGAACGGTACGGCAAGCACTGTTGTGAGCTCCGCGGACGGCAGCAAACTGGTGAAGGAGGCAGCTGCAAATCAGAGCACAAGTGTTGTGATTAAGCCGGAGGTCACCAGCGATGTAACCAAAGCGCAGGTTTCGATTCCAGCCTCTACGGTAGGCCAAATCAAGGATGAGACGAATGCGGCGCTCACCGTATCAGTACCCATCGCCGACGTGACCATCCATCGTTCGGCAATGGATACGTTGAGCAGCGCGGGCGGCACCGTTGACGTTGTGACCGAGCAGGTGAATCAGTCGGTAGTGCTGACGCTGACCGCGGATGGCAAGACTGTAGAAAATGTTCCCGGTGGCGTGACGCTAACCATCCCAGCAGCGGATGCCGGTCCAGGCACAGTGGCGGTATTGGTTCATGACGACGGCACACGCGAGACAGTTCGGAAAAGCGTCGTGGAGGACGGCAAGGTGAGTATTCCGCTGAACGGCTCCGCAACGGTTGAGATTGTGGACAACAGTAAAGAGTTCACGGACGTCCCGCCCACGACTTGGGCAGCTGATGCCGCAGCTTTCGCCAGTGCCCATGAGCTGTTCAGCGGCACAAGCGAAACGACGTTTAGTCCAGACCAGCCCATGAGCAGGGGAATGCTGGCGACGGTGCTTTACAGACTGGAGGGCTGTCCGGCC
This sequence comes from uncultured Eubacteriales bacterium, assembly GCA_949744165.1. GTDB lineage: Bacteria > Bacillota > Clostridia > Oscillospirales > Oscillospiraceae > JAMPGF01. Next base: position 23,311 of record CATJWG010000170.1, read on the forward strand.
CAGGATAAGGCGAGCGAATTCAGCGATGTCGGCAGCGACGCCTGGTATGCGGACGGAGTTACCTGGGCCGCGAAGAACGGCATCACGGACGGCTATGGTGATGGTCAATTTGGCCCCGATGACAGCATCACGCGGGAACAGTTTACAGTAATGCTCTGGAAGTACGCGGGAAGTCCTGAGCCAAAAGACAAAAACCACGTTTTCACGGATGTGGACCAAGCCAGCAATTATGCCATAGAGGCACTGTGCTGGGCCGTGGAGAATGGAGTTTTGAGCGGATACGGCAACGGCCGACTTGCCCCGAGGGAAACAGCAACCCGTGCCGAAGCGGCTCAAATGCTGAAAAAATTTATAGAAAACACCTGATGTAAGGTATCCTGAATCGGGTTTGTTTCTGATAAAACTTACCTCGCAAAGGCCGCCCTGTGCCAAAGCTGGCACAGGGCGGCTAATCTTTTTTTGCTGCTGAAATTTTTCCTATCCGGAAATACCGGATATTTAGTCTGCATTTTGTCGCGCATCCATGCTATTGGCCTTTCTTTGGTATGTATCTGTATTTTAGACAGCTTTGATGCTCCGAGACAAAACCAATAATATTGTAAATATCGGAACCAAAAAGCTATTATACTACGCTCATATTCAGATTTTGTGTACCTTATAAGCATAGAAGGGGGACTGAAGCAATAGGGAATAATAAAATAATCGTACGGGATACCTGCTGAGCGGGGAAGAAGCGAATTTAGCTCGACAATTCAGTTTGTGCAGCAAAAGAGCACATAGGCTTTGACATTAGGAGAAAAATGCGGTAAAATACTATGTCGAACCATGTCGACAGGCCGCA
>CATJWG010000171.1 GCA_949744165.1 uncultured Eubacteriales bacterium
CCTGCTCGACTATCATCAGAGGGCTGGCGACTTCATGGATTGTTTTGTATTCTTTAATCACTGCTCCTCACCTCTCTGTGCGATTTCTTCAATCTGGGCGGCCATTTCCTTGATGATGGCGGTGTATTCCTCAACGTACTTATCTGCCGCCACGCTCTTGGCACGGCCGATCTTCTCCTTGGCGGGGATGTCGTTTATTTTGTTCAGGTCCGCGCCCTGAGCTATCGCCGCTCTGGCAATCTTGTCGAAGTCAAGTATCATGCCAAGGAGCATGAACTGCCTTTCAGTCTCGCTGTAGCTGTCAATATCGACGAAAGCGTTCTGCTGAAGGAAGTCCTCACGAATCATCTTTGCGGTTGCAAGTGTGAGCTGCTCGGTGGGAGCAAGCGAGTCCGCGCCGACCAGACGCACAATTTCGTTGAGGTTTGACTCCTCCTGAAGTATGGTCATCGCCTTCTCACGGTTAGCCATGAAGCCGGGGTAGTTTTTCTCGTACCAAGGCTTGAGGGTGTCGATATACAGTGAGTGAGAATTCAGCCAGTTTATCGCGGGGAAGTGTCTGGCGTAGGCCAGAGAGGAGTCCAGAGCCCAGAAAACCTTAACTATACGCATGGTGGCCTGGGAAACAGGCTCGGAGATATCACCGCCTGGAGGCGACACGGCGCCTATGGCGGTCAGGCTTCCCTGACGGTCGTCAGAGCCCAAGCACTCGACAACGCCGGCGCGCTCATAGAATTGAGCAATACGGGAGGCAAGGTAGGCGGGGTAGCCTTCCTCGCCGGGCATCTCCTCAAGACGGCCGGACATCTCACGCAGAGCCTCGGCCCAGCGGGAGGTGGAGTCGGCTATAACGGCCACGTCATAGCCCATGTCACGGAAATACTCCGCTATGGTGATGCCGGTGTAGATAGACGCCTCACGCGCAGCCACAGGCATATCAGAGGTGTTGGCAATAAGCACGGTGCGCTTCATCAGGGGCTCGCCGGTGCGCGGGTCGCGCAGCTCGGGAAACTCCATGAGAACGTCCGTCATCTCGTTGCCGCGCTCGCCGCAGCCGATGTAGATAACAATGTCCACGTCTGACCACTTTGCCAGAGCGTGCTGAACAACGGTCTTACCGCTGCCGAAGGGACCGGGGACTGCCGCCGTGCCTCCCTTGGCAAGGGGGAACATTGTGTCTATAACGCGCTGTCCGCTCTGGAGCGGGCGGTCCGGAATGTACTTTCTGACATAAGGGCGGTTTACACGCACAGGCCACTTCTGCATCATGGTCAGGGGAACGTCCTTGCCCTTGGCGTCAGTGAGCACGCACACGGTATCCTCAACCGTAAAGCTACCGCTTTCGATGCTCTTGACAGTTCCTTCCATGCCAACAGGAACCATTATTTTGTGCAGTATCGCACTGGTTTCCTGTACAGTGCCGAACACATCGCCGGCCACGAGCTTATCGCCCCGCTTTGCCGTGGGTACGAAGTCCCATTTCCTGGTTCTGTTCAGCGCCGGCACAGAGATACCGCGGGCTATCGTCTCGCCGGTCAGCTCCCTTATCTCAGTCAGCGGACGCTGAATGCCGTCGTAAATACCCTCAAGCATGCCGGGCCCCAGCTCAACGGAAAGCGGCATACCGGTGGTGGTGACCTCGGCTCCGGGGCCAAGGCCGGTGGTCTCCTCATAGACCTGTATGGACGCGCTGTCTCCGGTCATATTCAGTATCTCGCCAATCAGGTTCTGCTTGCCGACACGCACAACGTCCGATACGTTCGCGTCGGCCAGACCGTCGGCGATAACCAGAGGGCCGGCTACTTTAATTACTTTTCCACTCATAAGAATTTTTCTTCCCTTCTGATTAAAGGATGTCGGAGCCCACCGCCTTCTCGACGGCCTCCTTAAGCGCAGACTGTCCCAGCCCTATCGGACCGTCTCTGCCGGGTATGAGTATTATTGCCGGCGACGGTTTTTCATCGAACTTCTTTATATCCGGCAGCATATCCGCGGCCATCGTCTCCTCAATGTAGATGATGGCGTATTCGTCGCCCTCGGTCGTTCTGGTTATGTCCCTGAGCGTATGCTTTGCCTGCTCGCTGTTGTCCACCGGAAAGGTGTCCAGCCCCAGCGCCTTGAAGCCGATAACGCTGTCGCTGCCGCCTATAACCGCTATTTTATACATAGCTTTCACGCAGCCTTTCCCTGAGCAGCTTCGGGTCTATGCCCATCAGTCTGCCCGTGAGTATAATGCGTATGGCCGTAATCTCGTTCTCGACCGCGGCAAGATAGCCCGCAATGGCTGCGGGGCCGAAGGATACAAGCTCGGAGTCGGCCAGAAATGCGTTCACTGCGTTGTCCGCGGCAAGCTCAAAAGCTGTCATGCCCTCCTGCTGCACGGCTTCAGCAAACATAGTGTTGGCATAAAGCTGTACAAGCGCGTCGCGGTTTTCCATGGCTCGGACGACCTCGTCCGAGTCAACAGTGCCCCCCGGTATCAGTGCCGAGGCAAGCTGGCCGCCGCTGCCCTCAATCGACTGCGCACGCACCGCTATTCGGACGTTCGCGCTGTCTATGAGTATCCTGACGTACTCGCTTATAAATCCGTCGCCTATCTCTCCGGCGAGCTGGGTCAGCTCGCTGAAATACGCACGGTCGAGAATGAAGTCGGCAAGCTGCGGATTTCCGGTTCTGGCCAGCGTCACCTTCGCCTCAGCCATCGCCGCGGCAAGGGCTTCACTCAGGTCCGCGCTCTCGTCGGACTCATAGGCTGCAAGCAGCTCCTTCACTCCACAGCGTCCGGAGCCTGAGAAAAGTCCATCTCTCCCTGCACCGCCGGACTTAACTATGACTTTGGCGTTATGATACTCGTACTTGAGGCGGAATACATCCACAACTCTCTTATCGGGGCACATCTCATACACCTCGGCAAGCTCCTCGGCACGGTGGCGTCCCAAGGCCTCATTTATACCACGGGTATCCATCTCTGACATATCCTCATAGCCGCAATCGGTCAACGCCCTGGCCGCGTCGGCATATGGCTCGGTGAGCAGGCGCTCAAGCTTATCCCTGCCGAGCATTTTCGCCTCTCTCGCGCGGAGCATTGCCGACAGGCACAGGTAATCTGTATTTTTAACCTTCTTTGACAAGTGTCTTCCTCCTTGTCATATATTTGCTCATGCAAACAGGATCTCGGCAACCTGGGAAGCCAGCTCGTTTCTGTACAGCTGCACCAGAATATCAACCGAGCAGTTTACCTCGATATCACCCTGCTTTACAATGAGTCCGCCAGGAATCTCCCGCGTCTCTTCCGAGACGGTCAGGCTACCGGCAAGTCCCTTTTTCTTCAGCAGCGCGTTGGCCGCTTTCGCCGTGTCTGCACCGAGCTCCTTTTTGTCGCGCTCGTTGAATATAAGCTCCTCCGATCCGGTTGAAGCCGCTTTCACGGTCTGACCGGCCAAGAAGTTTATGTACTCCTCACGCGGCATCTGCCCTATGTTTTCAACGGCGCGGTCGAAAGCCTTGGACACCATCTCCTGCTTGAAGGCGAGAATTGACTTTCTCGCTTCCATATCCGCCGCGCTGGCCATA
>CATJWG010000172.1 GCA_949744165.1 uncultured Eubacteriales bacterium
CCCACCACGTCGAAAGCGGTCTGGCCGGAGACGACATTCAGCTTGCCGCTGTCGATATAGGGCTGGAGGACAGACACAGCGCCGTTATAGAAGAAGGGAGCGTTGTTGTCAGCAGGGTCGCCAGCTGTAAACTCAATGTTAAAGGGACCGTCGGCGTTGTCCAGGTCCAGGGCTTCCTTCACGTACGTACCTTGGAGGACACCCACGGAGAAGTTATCGAAGGACACATACTAAGACACGTTGTCGTTCATAATCAGGCGGTCATAAGCGATGACAGGAACACCCGCGGCACCAGCATCGTTCATGACAGTGTTCAGGGCGTTGCCGTCGATGGCGGCGATGACCAGCAGGTCCACACCCTGGGCCAGCATGTTCTGGATATCGTTTACCTGCTGCTCAGATTTGTCGTCGGAGTAGGTCACGATGGTCTCGTATCCGGCCGCCTTGAACTGCTCGTCCAGATAGGCGCCGTCACGGTTCCAGCGCTCCAGAGACTGGGTGGGCATGGCAATACCGACTGTCTTCTGCTCGTCAGCGGGCGCAGGCTCGGAAGGTTTGTCGTCCGGAGCGTTGGTGTCTGCGGGTGCTGGGGGTGCAGGGGTTGCCGCGGGCGCGGGATTGTCGTTGTCGCTGGGATTTTCAGCCGGCTTATCACCGCATGCGGCAAAGCACAGGCACAGGCAAAGCGCAAGAATCAGTGCAAGAACTTTTTTCATTTTCAAAATTCCTCCTAACAGTTTATTCTTATCCCTGTTTTACGGGGATAACGAAACGGAAAGCTTTCGTTTCTAACTCCATTTTATAAAGCAGCTTCATAAATGTCAATACTATATTTTATTTCGGCGAGCTTTTTGCCGATTTTGAACTGTTTTATATGTTTATTTTTATGCAACATGCCGTATAATTTTATAGCTTTTTATAAAGCTAATTGACTTATCCTTGGCGTATTCTACAGTAATTTCATTTCAAAGACAGTATTTCTTGTTTTAAGCGTTTCTTTTTGCTATACTTGGTACATATATCGAAAAAGGATGTGACAGCGACAATGGACTTTTCAGGCACTGAACGCAGACACTCCGTCGCGAGCAGTATTTACAATTATCTCTACCGTTCCACCAGCTTCTGCTCCCGGCAGAGCTTAGCGCGGGAACTTGGGCTGAGTATGCCAACGGTCTATCAGAACCTGTCAAAGCTCATGGAATTGGGATTGGTATGTGAATCCGGCGAGCAACTGTCCACCGGAGGACGCAAGGTCAGCGGTCTGTCCATTGTTCCACAGGTACGCACAGCTGTGGGAATATCCGTCACGGAGCACTATTTACGATTTGTCGCATCCGATTTGCTGTTAAACGAGCTGGCCTACCGCCAGCTTTCTATTAATGCTGGAGTCATATTCTCCGGCTCAGGAAAGCTCCTTTCAGAATCTCTTGAGCGTTTTCTTGATGACAGCGGCATCGACCGTGAGCGTCTGCTCGGCGTTGGCATCGCAATTCCCGCGGTCATGTCTCCGGATGTTCGCCACATCACCGCTGCCCCAACACTGCATCTGCGCGACACTTCGCTCGAGGGGCTTGCAGGTCAAATACCCTACCCCACCTATATTGAAAACGACGCCACCTGCGGCGGCTATGCTGAGTGGTTTGAACGCAGCGGGGTTGGCGACATGGCTTATCTCTCACTTGAAAATGGCGTCGGTGGAGCCATACTCTTCGACGGCCGCCCATACTTGGGGAACAACCGCCGCAGCGCCGAGTTTGGGCATATGTGCGTTGAGCCCGGCGGCCTTACCTGCACCTGCGGAAAACAGGGCTGTCTTGAATCGTACTGTTCGCCGCGCCGGATACAAAACACCTTTGGAGTTACACCGGAGGACTTCTTTTCAACGATTGAACGGCACGGCCCCGGTTATCAGGAATATTCCGCTCTGTGGGAAAACATGCTGCGGCATCTCGCCATTGGCATAAACAATATCCGCATGGCACTGGACTGTGACGTGGTAATCGGCGGCCGTCTGCGCGAGTTTCTCCCGCCCTATCTGCCCCGGCTGAAGGAGTATGTCTCCGGTATAGACCCCTTCGGCTCCGGTGCTGACTATCTCCAGCTCAGCGCTCTGCGCCGCCACGCTGTCCCTTTGGGCGTTGCCCTGCATTTCGTGGTGGATTTTATCAACCAAATTTAGTTCCTCCTCCATGTGTTCTTTCCAGACTGCTACACCGGCTGGGCCACAACACATAGTTACCCAATTCAAAAGAGCTGTCTATTGACAGCTCTTTTGAAATATCTTACATTTTATAAAGGAGTACTTAAAGTTTCTTTATGGAGGTAACAATAATGTCTGTAAACACTATATCCAAGGAAGAAATTATCAAAAAAGCCGTTGATGCGGCAGTGGAGGCCCAGATAAGGGATGACGTGTGTGCGCGTAGCGCGATGTACGGACTCAAGCAGGTATTTGACTTCATCCCTGAGGAGCTCGTTACGGCCTCGCTCTCCCTTGCCGGCGGCTGCGGCTCAGCGAGCGGCTCCTGTGGAGCTTACTGTGCCGGACTTTTAGCTGTTGGACTAAAATACAACTCCACCATGGAGCAGGAGAAAACCAATCCCGACCTCATCGAGACCGGCTGCCGGAAGTTTACCGAGTACAGGGACCGCTTCATAAAGGAAATGGGCACCGTCATGTGTCCTGAACTGCACAAAAAGGTTTTCGGCCGCAGCTATATTCTCACTGACCCCGCGCAGCATGAGGAGTTCATGTATCTCAAAGGCCACGCTGAGAAATGCGCTGAGGTTGTCGCGTCTGCCGTCAGAATGGCCTGTGAAATGATTCTTGAATCCGATTAAGTGCGGTGGAATTGAGGCTTTGTTATTAAATCGTAATATATCTACTCGGCGCCTGCCTATAGATGCCGCAAATTGACCCTGTAGCGACGCAGTTCCTCTTCACTGAGATGCGAGCACGCCCCGTCCAGCCTTTGCAGCAGCAATGGCCTGTCCAGCGGCAGCTCTCCCTCCACAAGCACAGCGTTGGACGCTCCAAGCGTGGCAAAATACACTGGTATCTCCAGCCGCTCTACGAGCGTTCTTACCTCTACAAGCTTTTCCAGCTCACCCTCCTCGGCCCATCGTCCGCACTGAACCTCACTATACAGCTCTGAGCCCGGATACAGAGTCAGCATGGACGAGCCGATTATTTTCGGATGTGTCTGATTAAACACCTCCGCGCTTGCAGCCGCGCCGGCTTCTCCGCGTCCCGCGCCTGAAATACCGGCCAGGTACATGAAGCTATATGAAATGCCTGCGCCATCGAGCCGGCGCGCCTGCGTCACTATCTCCTGCGCGGTATAGCCCTTGTTCATGAAGCGCAAAGCCTCTTCGTCGCCCGTCTCCACACCTATAGACAATCCATCAAAGCCCAGAGCGCTAAGGCGCTCCAGCTCCCTGTCCGTCTTTCCGCACACGTCAGTAACACGCGCAAAGCAGCCTATGCTCTCACATTGCGGCAGATACCGCTTTATCAGCCCCGCTATGTTCTCCAGCCGCTCAACACTCAGAGCAAAGGGATTTGCCCCCGTCAAAAACACCCTGCGCGGTGCTTTCGGCCGCGACATCCCCTGCAGTCTCGACGACAGCATGGCCGCAGGGTCGTTTAGCAGCATTTGCAGTTCGCGCAGGTCTGCCTCTATCTCCCCCGCCGGTGAAGCTCGGAAGCGAAACGGCAGGTCCTCATAAAGCGTGCAGAATTTGCAGGCATGGTGTGTACAGCCCGCCGTGACCTGAAGCAGCAGCGAACCCGCCTCATATGGTGGACGCCAGATTGTACCCGTAAAGTGCATGTAATCATCTCCCATGTGAAATTCGCGGAAGCTTTTCCGCTCTGACCGCATCATAACGCGCCGCGCGCCGTGCCGCAAGTACGGTCTTTTTTAGTATATAGTACCATTTTTGATACTTTTGAGGCCGTTGCTTTTTTCGGGGATTTGGTATATCATAATTGAGGGGTGATGCCGCAGTGCCCGAAAACAAATTTCAGACCGAGGAAGCGCTGGCGCGCTGCGTGCCCATGAGCATGCTTCAGGGAGTGCTTTCCGGCAAGTGGAAGATACTCATTTTGTGGTACGTCTCGTTTTATAAGGTTCAGCGCTTCGGCCAGCTTCTGCGCCGGCTCGACGGCGTGACGCACTCCACCCTCACCCGCCAGCTCCGCGAGCTTGAGCGCGACGGTTTTCTCAAGCGTACCGTGTACGGCGAGGTACCCCCGCGCGTGGAGTACACGCTTACGCCCTTGGGAGAGAGCTTTGCGCCTCTGCTGACACAGATGTTGGCGTGGAGCGAACGTAACCTCTGCCCACCGGACTACGTAAATCCTTACTCCTATGACGGCGGCTGACATTGATTTTTCGCGCCGGACGCGGCGTGCAGGGAGGATGTGCAATGCCTTTTACAGATGAGCTGAATCCCGAGGACGCGGGCCGCGCGCAGGCACCAGACCCTGCGCAGAACACCGCCCGCTCCCTCGACATGATAGAAAATATTCTGCACCGTATGCTCGCTCTTGCCGAGCTGTCGGCCAGCGATTTACAGCTTGACAGGAATTTGCTTCAAAAAACGCTTGACCACCTCAAAAATGAGATTGATAGCATAGCTGACCAAATGTGATGAACAAAAATCCCCCTTAAAGGGGGATTTTTCACACAGTCTTGCACCAAAAGCTGCAAAATGTCAGGAAATATTACGCTCCGCCGATGTACAATATACACGCACAAGGGGAGGAAATGGAATGGACTGGATTCATGGTATACAATCGGCACTCGACTACATTGAATCGCACATTGCAGACGAGCTTGACTATGCGGAAATCTCCCGCGCGGCGGCCTGCTCGGGTGTATACTTTCAGCGCATCTTCGGTGTGCTGTGTGGTATTCCTCTGGGTGAATATATCCGCTCCCGACGGCTTACGCTTGCCGGCAGCGAGCTGTCCGCTACCAGCGCACGGGTTATCGACGTGGCCCTCAAGTATGGCTATGAAAATCCGGAAAGCTTTGCCCGTGCCTTTGCAAAATTTCACGGTATAAGCCCATCGGAGGCACGGCGGGACGGCTCGCGCCTTCGCAGTTTCTCTCCCCTTTCCGTGCAGATTATATTGAAAGGCGGAAGTTACATGGACTACAAAATTATTGAAAAACCGGCCTTTAAGGTGCTGGAAAAAGTGGAACGGCACAGCATTGTCGATTCCGAGGGAGTAAATACAATTCCTGAGTTCTGGATGCGCGCTCACTCCAACGGCACGGTCGCGCGTCTTCTGAGTCTCACAAGCGACAAAAGCTTTATCTACGGCATCTGCTACGGCAATCAGCCCACGGACACGAAAAGCTTCGATTACGGCATCGCCGCAATATATGACGGTCCCGAAGTTGAGGGCTTTCGCATAAGCGAGATACCCGCGCGCACCTGGATGGTTTTTGAGTGTGTCGGCCCCATGCCCGAGGCGATGACAAGCATCTGGCACAAGCTCTGCTCGGAATTCTTCCCGACAAGCGACTACCAGCCCACCTATGAGATGGACATCGAGGCTTACACCGCCGGCAGTATGAACGCAGCGGATTATCACAGCGAGGTTTGGATTCCCATAGTTAAAAAATGAGGTTGGTTTTACTGGATTGACCCCTTTTACTCTTGACTTACACATAGACGGAGCAGGTGAAAATTCACCTGCTCCGTCTATGTGTTTCAGAAAAGCATATGCGCGGCGAAATTCACAAGCGCACAGAGAACAATTCCGCATACAGTCGGCAGTGCGGCGGCCAGTACGGTATAGCCGAGGCTGCCGCTCTCCTTTTTTATTGTCATCAGCGTCGTGGCGCAGGGCCAGTGCATCAGCGAAAAAATCAGCACGCACAGTGCTGTGACGCTGCTCCAGCCGTTGGCCAGCAAAATCCCGCGAAGCTGGGCAATCGAGCCATAGTCCATCAGGCTTCCGCCGGACAGGTAGCACATGAGCATTACAGGTATCACAATCTCGTTGGCCGGTATGCCCACAATAAAGGCCAGCAATATCGCCCCGTCCATTCCGATAAGCCGCGCCGCGGGGTCCAAAAGCTCACAGCAGCGCGCTAAAATTGTCTCTCCGCCGAGGCTTACGTTTGCCAGCAGCCAAATTATCAGTCCCGCCGGCGCTGCAGCCTTGAGGGCGCGGACAAGAACAAACAGCGTCCGGTCAAATATCGAGCGCACTATAACCTCGCCCACCTTTGGCCTCCGGTAAGGCGGCAGTTCGAGGGTAAACGACGATGGCACGCCGCTCAGTATGGTGCACGACAGCAGCTTTGAGCACGCGAGAGTCATAGCTACGCCAAGTACAATAAGAACCGTAAGTATCACCGCTGAGCGTATTGAACTCATCGCTCCATTACCAGCGAAAAAGATGGTTATAAGCGCAATCATAGTCGGAAATCGGCCGTTGCAGGGAACGAAGCTGTTTGTGAGAATGGCGATAAGCCGCTCACGCGGGCTGTCGATTATACGGCAGCCAATAACTCCCGCAGCGTTGCATCCAAATCCCATACACATGGTCAATGACTGCTTTCCGCATGCGGCGCAACGTTTGAAAAAGCCGTCGAGGTTGAAGGCCACGCGGGGCAGGAAGCCTACATCCTCCATGAGTGTGAACAACGGAAAAAATATCGCCATCGGCGGCAGCATTACCGCTACAACCCATGCTACCGTCTTATAAACTCCCTCGCACAGCAGCGACGTAAGCCACGCCGGCAATCCGAGCGCCGTCAGCGCCGAGTTCAGCATGTCGCCCAGCGAAAACAATGCACGGGACAGAAGCTGAGAGGGATAATTGGCCCCGCTTATCGTCAGCCACAGCGCCCCTGCCAGCAGCAGAAGCATCGCCACCCAGCCCCAGATTTTGTGTGTAAGCAGAAGGTCTATCTTTCCCTCCCGCGCCGTGCCGCGAGGTATCTTCGAGATAACCTGAGTGCATATGTTCCCCGCACTGTCGCTGATACCCTGCGCACTGATATCAGAAAGCCTCTGCGAGTCTATTCCCAGCTCACCAAGATTGCTCAACGCCGCATCCCGCGCTTGGCAAAGCTCCTCGTCATCAAGGTCCATGCCCATGTGCCTGTGCAGACTATCCATGAGTGAGCCGTCACCCTCGCACACGCGTGCAGCCAGCCAGCGCGGCGGAAGCGGCGGACGGTAGGCGTCAAAATAGTCAATCAGAGGCCTGATGGACCGCTCAATCTCACAACTGCAGCAGAATGAACGCGGCTGCACACCTTTAAACTGCTCAAGTACCGGAATAAGCGCGTCTATCCCGCTCCCCCTCCCCGCGCTCATTCCCAGAACCGGCACGCCAAGCAGGCCGCTGAGCGCCTCAAGGTTCACGCTTACGCCCTTTCGCGCCGCCTCGTCGAGCAGGTTGACGCAGACTATCACATCACCGCAGATTTCCAGTATCTGTAAGACAAGATTCAGGTTCCGCCGCAGACATGTCGCATCGCACACAACTACTACCGCATCAGCTTCGCCAAAAAGCAGAAGGTCGCGCGCGACAGCCTCCTCCGCCGAGCGGGCCATGAGAGAATATGTACCTGGAATATCTGCAAATATCCAGTTTTGTCCTTCGCGCCTGAGTGTGCCGTAAGCACTGCCTACTGTTTTTCCCGGCCAGTTTCCCGTATGCTGGCGCATACCTGTCAGGGCGTTGAACAGCGTTGACTTCCCCACATTTGGGTTGCCAGCAAGAGCTATCAGCCGTGTGTTTTCTCCTCTGCTCAGGCTTCCGTCGGCGTTTTTCGCCCCCGAGCCGACACTGCTGCTTGTAAGACCCATTTGTATTCCCCCTCATAAAGGTACTTACGCACATACTATGCTGCGCGAATCGGGCTTGTTAAAAGCATCGCCCACCTAAACAACGTGCCCGCCCCTTTCGGGGCGGGCAAAAAAGTGCGTCAGGCTGTATTACGGCTCCGCCGCGGATTCTATCAGAATACCTGCGGCGTCCTCGCTGCGAAGCGCAATAACCGTGTCATGTATCAAATACGCCACGGGGTCGCCTGAGCAGCTCCGGAACAGCGCTCGCACCGGCGAGCCCGGCGCGAAACCTATGTCCATGAGCCTGCGGCGCATTGCCCCTGCGGTATTGAGCGCACTCACAATCGCACCGCTGCCACACTTCAAGCTGCTTAATGTATTTACGGGCGGCATAGTCATCCTTCTTATTAGTTATAAAGTCGGGAACAGATTCCCATAGCATACTATGCCGCATGGAGTAAATATGCGAAAAGGGCTCCACCTCTATTTCAATTAGCTGTCTCCGTTATGCATCAACTGCCTAGGCAATGCCACGACGCTAAAGAGTAGTCCCTGCTATTTTCTGAGTACATATGATAGGCAGGTGCGAAGTTAATATTTGCAAAAAGTCCTGAATAGTGTTATACTGAGGTTAAAAAGGAGGCGGTGTATATGCCGACACGCGCACAGCTCAAGGAAAACGCCAAAAGTGCAATACGCAATACAAAACCAAATGTAATGCTTATTGCCTTGGTCTATCTTCTCATTGTTTACGTGCTGCAAATTCTCAACTATAAGGTAATGTTCCCGGGAATGAGCTTTTCGGACGTGGTTGTTTCATTAAGTCAGGGCCGTATTCCCCCAATCAAGTATCCCGCTATGGTGGAGCTTATACAGCTTGCAATATCCATCATGTCGATGATGCTCGGAGTGGGCATTACCTCAGTGTGTTTGAATATCAGCCGCTTCAAAAAGGCCGATTTTGGAAGCCTGTTTGACCCCTTCGGCCTGTTTTTTAAGTTTCTGTGGCTGAATATACTCATGAGAATATATATCTGGCTGTGGTCAATGCTTTTCATCATTCCCGGCATAATTGCACAGTACCGTTACAGCATGGCTGTATACATAATGCTGGATAATCCTGAATACTCCGCCTCGGAATGCATCCGGATGAGCAAGGAAATGATGAGCGGAAAAAAGCTTGACCTGTTTGTTCTCGAGCTGAGCTTCATCGGCTGGATTCTGCTGTCAATAATTCCCTTTGTGAGCCTGTACGTCCTGCCGTATATGGAAACGACGCGCTCGAATTTCTACAACGCTCTGTCCGGCTATATCCCCGAGGCCGAGTACACAGTGCACGACGACAATGGCCCGAGCGACAGCGGCAAAACAGGCTGGGACAGTAGTAAGGACCCTTGGGATTGACATATCATACCCGCTTTTTCTTACCTGTACTCTGTTGACCTTGATACCATTTGCAGGCTTTTATGCTTTTACGTACTCAAAAATCTCCAACGTCAATTTCTACAATCATCTCTCCGGCCACGACCACCAAAAATCCCTCAAGCCGCAAAAATCCCGTGTCAGTTGACACGGGATTTTTCCTATTCGTTTTCACCCGCCGAAGCCTCCGTCTCTGGAGGCGGCACCGGCTCGGCAGGCGGCTCAACCGACACAGCCCCATCTGCCTCCGCCTCTATCGGCGGCGGGGGCTCCCCCTGTGTTCCGTCCTCAGTTTCCGTCGGCGCCTCGCCCTGCACGGGCTCTTCGGACTCAGGCGGCAGAGTCTCCGCTCCGGCATTTTCTCCCCCGGTGGGTTCTCCGTCCTCCTCCGGCTCAGAACTCTGGTGGTAAGCGCTGTAGTCCACGACCAGATCCGAGCCCGTAAACGTGCCATCCAGCTTGCTCATGGCACGCGCATATTCCACGCTGTCGGGCTCATAGGGGCGTGGTTGATAGTTGTTGAGCGAAGGCTCGCTTGACAGCTCGCAGGGAATAAGCTCCATGCCTCCAATACTGACGCTGCCGTCAATATCGCGCACGGCGGTAATCTGAATTATCGCGGTGTCCCTGTCGCGCGGTGATGTGTTGCCGCCGAAGCTCCAGTTTCCAAGACTGTAGAGAATAATTCCCCCGCCGTATTCCTCCACCCTTTGCAGTACGTGCGGATGGCTACCGTAGACAATATCCGCTCCTGCGTCGATTGCCGCGTTGCCGACGGTCTGCTGATCCGCCGTTGGGCGGTAGCTGCCCTCAATCCCCCAGTGCAGCGCCGCAACAATCAGCTCCGCTCCTGCCTCCTGAAGCTCCGCCACACCCTTTTCAACGTCCTGTACGCTCGGATATAGCTTTGAATAAACGCCGACCTTCAGTCCGCCGCCGCGCTCGTAAATATACCAGCCCCCGTCGGACGCCCAACAAACACCAGCGGCATCAAGGGCATCCTTTGTGTCCTGCGAGCCCTGCTCGCCGTAGTCCATTGAGTGATTGTTGCCCAGCACTGCAAGCTCTATCCCACCCTCAACAAACACATTGGCGTACTCGGGGTCCGACTTGAAGGTAAATGTTCCCCCGTTGGAGGTCTGCGTCGTGGTAAAGGTTCCCTCCATGTTTGCTATGGACAGGTAATCGTTTTTAAAATACTGCGCCGTCTCGGCAAAGGGGAAGGAGTAGTCGTCCCCAACTATCGTCTCAAAAGCTCGGGAACTGCCCTTGTGGTGCTGGCTGCTGGCTAACGTGCAGTCACCGACAAAGGATATGGTAAATTCTTCAGGTTCAGGCTCGGGCGTAGGTGACGGCGTCGGCTCAGGTGCCGGTGACGGAGAGGGCGTCGGTGACGGTGAGGGCGTTGGCACAGTCGCCGGCGCTGGCGGAACGTTTGCCTGTGGCTCCGGCGGCCGTGTGCAGCCTGCCAGCACAAGAATGGTCATAAGTAATATAAAAACCGATTTTCGCATTATTGCCATTGCGTTTCTTACTCGTTGGCGCTGTAGCTGTAGCCTATCGACAGGTTCTGCCCCGTAAAGGTTCCGTCGAGCTTGGACAATGTGCGCTCATATTCCTCGCTTCCCTCCTCGTAGGGAACAGGCTGGTAGTTGTTACCGTTGACCTCACCGGAGCTGGCACACGGGATGTGCTCGCGCTCAACTATACTCATCGTACCGTCAGACGCACGCTCTACGGTCAAGCGAAGTATAAAGGTGTCCTTGTCACGTGGGTTGGTGTTTCCGCCGAAAGTCCAGTTGCCCATACTGTAGTAGATGTAGTGGCCCTTGTACTCCTCCATGGGCTGGAGCGTGTGCGGATGGCTGCCGTAAACTATGTCCGCTCCCGCGTCAATCGCGGCGTGCCCCTGAGTTATCTGGTCGGCGTTGACGCTGTAGCTGCCCTCGTCTCCCCAGTGCAGGGCGGCGATTATAAACTCGGCTCCCAGCTCCTTGAGCGCGGATATACCTTTTTCAATCTGCTCCACTGTCCCGAAACTGACCGCATAAACTCCGATTGTCAGGCCACTTTCAGTCTTATACACGGCGTATTCGTCACGTCCCACATAGGAGATACCCTCAAGGTCCAAGGCGTTTTTTGTGTCAGATACGCCCTCGCTGTCATAGTCAAGTATATGGTTGTTCGCCAATGTGACAAATTCCACGCTGCCGGATGACATAATTTTAGCATAGGACTCGTCCGCCTTGAAGGTAAAGGTCTTGGCCACGGGGGTCTGCGAATCGGTCAGGCAGCACTCAAGGTTTGCGAAGGTAAAGTCGTCATCCTGAAAATACTGCACAGTTTTTGCGAAGGGATAGGCATAGTCATCTCCCACAACGGTGTCATAGCCATACTGTGTACCCGCGTACGATGGTACAGAGGCCAGCGTGCAGTCTCCTATCATGTTTATGGTGAAGTACTCCGGCTCCCTTTCCGGCGCAGGTTCAGGCTCCGGCGCAGGCATGTCGAGTGTGGGGCTGTTTCCTGAGCTTAGCAGATTTGCCGAAGCTGCCTTAACAGTGTCCTCAGACTCGTCATTGAAGTATGGCTCTGCTGCGGTTTCAGATAAAAATGTTCCGCCGAACAGAGCCACAGCCAGCACAACAATCATAGGTACAAGCTTGTTAAAAAGAATTTTTTTCATATCTCTTATATCTCAAACCCCTGGCTTTTCTTTATTTTGTCACATTCATAGACAGATATGCGTTTATAAACCCGTCTATGTCACCGTCCATCACGGATTGAATGTTGCCGTTTTCAAATCCGGTGCGGTGGTCCTTCGCCAGCGTGTATGGCATGAACACATAGGAGCGAATCTGGCTGCCCCATTCAATCTTCATCTGCACGCCCTTTATATCTTCAATACGCTCAAGGTGCTCGCGCTCCTTTATCTCGGCCAGTCTGGCCCGCAGCATGTTCTTGCAGTTTTCAAGGTTCTGGAAGTGGCTACGCTCAACCTGGCTGGCCACGACTATACCTGTGGGCAGGTGCGTCAGGCGTACGGCTGAGGAGGTCTTGTTGACCTTCTGTCCTCCCGCGCCGGAGGAGCGGTAAACGTCCATCTTTATGTCCTCATCGCGCAGCTCAATTTCAGTGTTGTCGGTAATCTCAGGCATAACCTCAACAGCGGAGAAGCTTGTGTGCCGCCGTCCCGCCGCGTCAAAGGGTGACACGCGCACAAGACGGTGAATCCCATTTTCGCTTTTGAGGTATCCGTAAGCGTTCTCGCCGTTAATCTGTATTGTTGCGGACTTAAGCCCCGCCTCATCCCCATCGAGCCAGTCCATAAGCTTAACCTCATAGCCGTGTCTCTCTGCCCAGCGGGTGTACATGCGGTAGAGCATCTGCGCCCAGTCCTGCGCCTCCGTGCCGCCGGCACCGGCGTGGAAGGTCATGATGGCGTTGTTCGCGTCATATTCCCCGCACAGCAGCGTCTGCAGGCGAGTACTCTCCAGCGACTTCTCAAAAGCGGCAAAACCTTCCGTCAGCTCCTCGAGCATGCTGTCGTCGTTTTCCTCTATCGCCATTTCGCATATCGTGTATAAATCGTCCCAGGAGCTTTCCAGCTTTTCAAAGGTGTCCAGCTTTCCCTGAAGCTGCTTTGTGCGCTGCTGGTTTTTCTGCACTGCCTGCACGTCGTTCCAGAAGCCCTCTCGCTCGGTCTCTGCATGCAGCTCGGCCAGCTCACGTCGGGCCTCGTCCAGCTTGAGCGAAACGCCCAGCTCGGCCATCACAGGTTTTAAACCATTGAGCTTCACCTTGTATTCGTCAAATTCTATCATCTCTGATATTTCCTTTTCTCAGTAATTGTGCCATATTCAGCGCTTATAGTTAGTTATTTTATTATATACAAATTGTGCCATGTTGTAAATACTTGAAAAACAATAAATTGCGCCTTACAAGTCCTGTTGACCCAATCTTTGACGAATCCGACAAAGAGAGGCAGAAAAAGGATAATAAATAGGGTATATTAGCAACTTTAAATTTTCTCCGCCAGTTGGTATAATTATACAGGTAAACAAGCAACCTTGCTTAAACGGTCAAACATCGGACAAGAAACACCATTATGAATAATACAAAAAGAGGAGTAATAAAATGATACCACACGGCAAAGAGATGAAAGTCTTTACCGGCAACTCAAATCCGGCCCTTGCCGAAGCGATTTGCAAAAGTCTCAACCTGAGCCTGGGCAGATCTGTCGCGGACAGCTTTGCTGACGGGGAGTGCTCCATCTCGCTGTCCGAGACCGTCCGTGGAGAGGACGTATTTGTAGTCCAGTCAACCTGCAAGCCAGTCAACGACCACCTCATGGAGCTGCTTATTATGATTGACGCGATGAAGCGCGCCAGTGCCGGACGTATAACCGCCGTTATCCCCTATTTCGGATACGCCCGACAGGACCGCAAGGCCAAAAGTCGCGATCCCATTTCCGCCAAGCTGGTTGCAAACCTTATTACCGTTGCCGGCGCTGACAGAGTTCTGACTATGGACCTGCACGCCAGCCAGATTCAGGGATTTTTTGACATTCCAGTGGACAACCTCATGGGTGCCCCCCTTTTTGCGAACCATTTCATCAGCCGCTTTGGAAAGGGCAACGACGACGTTATGGTCGTCTCCCCCGATGTCGGCTCCGTGTCCCGCGCGCGCAGCTTTGCCCATAAGCTCGAAATGAACATGGCCATAGTGGATAAGCGCCGCGAGAAGGCCAATCACTCCGAGGTTATGAACATTATAGGCAACGTCTCGGGAAAAACCGTTATTCTGCTTGACGACATGGTGGACACCGCTGGCAGCCTGTGCGGCGCGGCCAAAGCTCTCATGGAGCTGGGCGGCGCAAAAGAGATATATGCCTGCGCATCCCACGGTGTACTCTCCGGCCCAGCGATTGAGCGGATTGAAAGCAGCTATATCAAGGAGCTTCTTTTGCTCGACACCATCCCCTATCCTGAAGGAAAGCCCAAGTGTGGCAAGATAAGCTACATCCCTGTTGCCCCCGTATTTGCCGAGGCAATAGACCGCATATACGAGGAAGTCTCCATATCCTCGCTGTTCTCCTGATGTCCTCAATCAGCGTCAATCCTATTTTTTCTACACCTTCACGCGGCGCTTTTGAAAAGCGCCGCGTCTGTATGTACGGAGGTCTTTAACATGTTCAAGCTTTTCAGTAAATCCGGCGGCGTGGAGTGGATAGTTGTCTTTCTCGGTAACCCCGGACCTAAGTACGAGCTGACACGCCATAACGCCGGCTTTATGGCCGCTGACGAGTGCGAAAGAGACACCGGAGCGAGTATAAGCCGCGCGCGCTTCAAAGCGTTGACCGGGCAGACAAAGCTCGACGGGCACAGCGTGCTGTTGCTAAAGCCTCAGACCTATATGAACCTCTCCGGCGAAGCCGCAGCCCAAGCCGCGTCATTTTATAAGGTCCCGCCAGAGCACGTGCTTGTCGTCTCTGACGACGTGTCCCTCCCTATGGGCCATCTTCGCGTGCGCGCCAAGGGCTCTGCCGGCGGACACAACGGCCTGAAAAGCCTCATCTCATGTTTAGGTACGGACGCTTTTCCCCGTGTAAAGCTCGGCGTCGGCTCTCCTGCCCACCCCGAGCGCGAAATGATAGACTGGGTCCTCGGCCGCTTCACGGACGAAGACGCCGCGCTCATGCGCCGTACTGCCCAGCGCGCGTGGCAGGCCGCGCGCTGCTGTATCCTTGAGGGCCCTGAGCGGGCTATGAATACTTTTAATTCAAATAAACCGTAAATTTCCCCTGAAAACATAAAAATGCAGCTTTTCTTGGCATTTTACACGGGACTTTATCGAAAAAATTAAAAAAATATAGTGAAAAATGCAAAAGCGGGCTTGAAATAAGTCCGCTTTTCATTTATATTAATACTATGGAGCCCCACATAATGGGCATATTTCCCCTTCAGGATTGATATAAGAATCTATCAAATCTATTCCAGAATACCAACTTTGGAAGGAGACACTTATATGAAGAAAAAATGTGTGGCCATGCTTCTGGCCGGAGGACAGGGCTCAAGACTCTACGCCCTTACTCAGAACGTGGCAAAACCAAGTATGCCCTTTGGGGGAAAATACCGCATAATTGATTTCCCTCTGTCCAACTGCGCCAACTCCGGCATTGACACCGTTGGCGTTCTTACGCAATACCAGCCGCTTCAGCTAAACAGCTACATCGGCAACGGCAGCGCATGGGATCTCAGCAGCAGCGACGGGGGCGTGTACATCCTGCCGCCGTACCAGACCTCCGGAGAAAAGGGCGTCTGGTTCAAGGGTACGGCCAACGCCATCTATCAGAACATCGCTTTCCTGGACCTGTACACACCGGAATATGTTCTGATTCTCTCCGGTGACCATATTTACAAAATGGATTATTCAAGGATGCTCGACGAGCACATCAAAAACGAGGCGGACTGCACCATCGGAGTTATCCAGGTTCCGATGGAGGATGCTTCCCGCTTCGGCATAATGAGTCTGGACGCAGACGGCGCAATATGCAAGTTCACAGAAAAACCGAAGCAGCCGGACAGCGACCTTGCCTCAATGGGAATTTACATCTTCACTTGGGAAAAGCTGCGCCGCTATCTCATCGAGGACGAGGCTGACCCCACCTCAGAAAACGACTTCGGAAAGAACATTATCCCCAAGATGCTCAACGCCGGCGAACGTATGTGGCCCTACCGCTTTGAGGGCTACTGGCGCGACGTCGGCACCATAGACAGCTTCTGGGACGCAAACATGGATATGCTCTCCCCCACGCATATTGACCTGTATGACATGCACTGGCCCATAATGGCCAACGGCGCAAAGCTTGTGCCACAATACATAGGCGATGCCGCTCAGGTCAGCCACAGCATTATCACCGGCGGTTGCATCGTAAACGGCAGTGTGACAAACTCCGTACTCTCCCGCTCCGTTCAGGTTGAGGACGGCGCGGTGGTCAATTACAGCATCATCATGCCGGGCGCTGTGATTGAAAATGGCGCCGTGGTGCAATACGCCATAGTCGGCGAGAATACCCGCGTCGGCGCAGGCTCTCATATAGGCTCGGAACCCACAGGCGAAAGCGGTTGGGGCATAGCCACCTGCGGCCCGAATATAAAGGTTGCCCCCGGCGCACTCGTGCCGGCAGGCGCGATGATATACGGTGATGTGGAGGTGGAAAAATGAATAATAAAGTACACGGAATTATCCATGCCTATCACGGCTACGCGGAGCTGCGTGAGCTTGGCTCAAAGAGGACAGGAGCGTCCATGCCCTTCTGCGGGCGCTACAGACTGATTGATTTTGCCATGTCCTCGATGATGAACGCGGGAATACACGACGTCGGCATCATCATGCAGAAGGGCTACCAGTCCCTGCTTGACCATATGGGCAGCGGCCGCGACTGGAACATGGAGCGCCACACCGGCGGGCTGACCATGCTGCCTCCCTATGGCCTGCCGGACGCGACCAAGGGCGTCTACGCCGGCTGCATGGAGGCGCTCAACGCCGTGCGCACTTATCTGCGCGATATAAGGCAACCCTATGTTGTGCTCGCCCGCGGCGATATGTGCGCGAGCATCGACCTTGAAAAGGCCATCAACCAGCACATCTCCACCGGCGTAGACGTGACCGCCGTGTGTACCTCCGCCCCCATCTCCAGCGTCCACCACAGCTACATCGTCGGCAAAAACAGCATCGCCGAGCAGCTTCTTTGCCTGCAAACCGACAATGTCGGCGTCCAGTCGCTGGAGACATACATAATGAGCAAAACACTGCTTACCGAGCTTGTCGAGTGGTGCGCCCACCGCGGCTGCATACACCTCCACCGCGACGCCATCATGCACCTGATGAACGAGGGTAAAAAAATTGGAGTCTATATGCACGATGGCTACGCCCGCCTCATTGTGAATGTGAACGGCTACTATGAGGCAAACATGGATATGCTCAATCCAGCAAACCGCGACCTGCTCTTCCCCGAGGACAGACACGTCACCACGCGCGAGCGCATAAACGTTAGCACCTACTATGGAGACGGGGCAAAGGTGAAAACCTCCCTCGTGGCCGATGGCTGCGTGGTTGAGGGCAGCATTGAAAACTGCGTGCTCTTCCCCGGTGTGAAGCTCGCCGCCGGCAGTGTTCTGAAAAACTGTATCATCATGAACGACACTGTAATCGGCTCAAATGTCGAACTCAACTGCGTAATCGCTGATAAGGACGTCAATGTTTCCTCCTATGTCAGCCTCACCGGCAACTCCAAACTGCCGCTCGTAATTCCCAAGCGCAGCAGAATTTAATAAACACCTTCCAACCATACCCCTCCTGCTCCCCTAAAAGGCGCAGCAACACATGCAACAAAAAAGGAATTGCCGGTTTTTTGGCAATTCCTTTTTTGTTTTCACTCCTCCGGCGAGCACAAGTCCATGAAAAACTCATAAAACGGCATCAGAAAGCCGAATGAGTCCGCCAGCATCTGCGGCATGCCGGACTTGAGCACATCTCCTCCAAAGTCTCGGCGGCACTCAAGACCCAAGTATTTTCGGTTATACCACGGATTCAAGAGCTCTCCCACGTCGCCCTTCGGCCGCTTGTATTCTTCGCCGTCAAGCCGAAACTCGTCCTGCTCCTTTACCATGCGCGCCAGACGCTCCAAACGCGCTGGATTGGCATCCACTCCCACACGAAAGCTCTCCATCTGTGCCGGCGAGGCAGAGTAAAAGCCCATACCATAGCTGTAGTCCGCCGCACCGATTTCAAACCAGAACATCGGCCCCTGAAGTAGACCATCCCAATTTTTCAGCGAAAACCACAGGTGGTCCTTGTATGGACCGCGACCATGCAGCCGCCTGGCATCCCTGTAAATTCGCGAGATGTGAAGCTGCAAGCCCATCTCGGGATAACGCCGCTGCATTTCCTCATGCGTATCCCGCGCAAGCTCCTTGAAGGGCTTCATAACCAGAAGCTCAAACTCCTGCTTATGCTCCTTGAACCACGTCCGTTCGTTGTTAAAGGTCAGGTCCCACATAAATTTACTCGTTTGCTTTGTAAATCCCCTGAACATTTCAGTCCATCCTGTCTTTGGAATTTTCCGTTTATCTTATAAAGTTGGTCCTGTAGTCCTTCTCCGCCTCCGGCGCGGTCACGCCTGCCTTAGCGCCAAGCTCTATACATTTGAGCAGCCAGGCCATGTTCCGTCCGAGATTGCGCATACTCTGCAATCCCTCCAAGTCCTTTGCCACGTCCTCGGGACTGTTGCCGTGCACCATGTTCCAGTAGGTTGAGGACACCACCGGCATCTGGCAGATTGTAAAGTATTTGTTAAGTACGTCTAAGCTCGCGGTAGTTCCTGCGCGGCGGGCCGAGGCCACGGCGGCCGCGGGCTTATGAGTGAAATAGCGCCCGCCCGAGTAAAACGCCCTGTCCATTGCCGAGAGTATACGTCCGCTCGGATGCGCGTAATAAACCGGCGTGCCAAACACAAATCCGTCGGACTCCTTTGCCTTCTCAACTATTTTCTCAACCACGTCGCCGCGTATTACGCAAGCTCCGCTCTTGACGCAGCCGTGGCAGGCCACGCAATCCTGTATTGCCTCTGCTCCAAGCCATAGAATCTCAGTATCCACACCTTCAGCCTTGAGCGCTCCGGCTACCTCAGTCAGAGCTGCATTTGTGCAGCCGGATTTCCTCGGGCTGCCGTTTATAAGCAGAACCTTCATGTCAGCCTCCTGTTTTTATTTTTTGCAGTATTATCTTATATTACCCTGCCTGCCGAAAAAATGCAAGTCTCCACCGAAAAACTTAGCCCCCAACAATAATTCCACCTGAGTATACAATGACGGAAAATTGTCTCTCAGCCTATTTCCACGCCAACCTCAGCATTTCCGCAGCCTGACTTATCTTTTTGTCGTCAAGCCCGCCGTAGCCCACCACGAGCGTGGACGGTTCGGCGACACACTCTCGGCAGAATGAGCTCAGCCCGCGCAGAGCTATCCCTTGCCCCGCAGCGCGCCGCAGCAGTTCATGCTCGGAAAATCGGGGATTAGTCAGCAGAAAATGTATTCCTCCTCCGCTGCCAGACACGCGCACGCCATCTATCGACTCCAGCGCTGCAATCAGAGCTTCCCTACGCCGACTGTAGAGATTCCCTACGCGGCGCAGATACCGCGCGTAAAACCCCTCGGACAAAAAGCGAGCCATCACCGCCTGCTCATAACGTGAAACCGTTGACCGTGAAAAGCCGTTAATCGAGCGGTATCGCTCAAGAAGGGCCTCCGGCAGAACCATGTACGCGATTCTTATCGACGGAGCGACGCTGCGGCTAAAAGTACCGACATATATCACGCGCCCCGCCGCGTCCATGCCCTGCATCGCCGGCACGGGACGCAGGCCGTAGCGAAACTCGCTGTCGTAATCATCCTCGATTATATAACGCCCGTCTCCCCCCGCAGCCCAGCGCAGCAGCTCCGAGCGCCGCCCCGCCGGCATAGTCACGCCCATGGGAAACTGGTGCGATGGCGTTGTGTAGGCAACCGTAGCGCCGGAGCTCTCCAGCTCTGAGACGGACATACCATGCGCATCAATTGGTACAGGGCGCAGCGGGCGTCCTGCATGGCGGACCGTATGGTAAATTGAGGCGTATCCGGGGTCTTCAAGCGCAAACACGGCGTTCTCCGGCAAAAGGGACAGCAGCAGCATGCTCAGGTACTCCATACCTGCGCCCACGACAATCTGCCCGGGCGCGCACTTCACTCCACGGTATTCGCCCAAAAACTCACACAGGGCGTTTCTCAGCGCCGCGTCGCCCTGTCGCTCGCCTATCTGAAGCAGCTCAGGCGAGGAATAGACGACCTCCTTATTCAGCTTTGACCAGGAGGAATAGGGAAATCCCCCCGTGTCTACTGAGGCCGTGGAAAAGTCGAACTCCGGCCTTTCCGTCCTCTGTATCTCGGTCATGATGGGGCGGCATGGCAGTGCCGGCATAGTCTCCAGCATCACAAAACCGGAAACGTAAAATCCGCTTTTTGCGCGCGCGTTTACATAGCCCTCCGAACACAAGAGCGCATATGCCGTCTCCACCGTCGAGCGGCTGACGCCGAGATGAGCGCACATCGCCCGCTTCGATGGCAGCTTCTCCCCCTGGCGCAGATGGCCGGAGCGTATCTCCTCAACAAAATAGCGGTAAAGCTGTTCATACATCGGCGTCTTTGCCCTCGGGTCAAGCAGCAGTGTTATATTGTACATTCCGCTCCTCCATCTGGCCATATTAAAAATAATAAAACTGAATATATAAATCATGCCAGATTGCGGTTATAATCATACACAAACCAGAGCATATTGTCAATCGGAGCGTGATATCAATGAAAAAAAAGCAAGCATTTTCAACTTACAAAACAGTTTTTATTGCCGTGATGGCAGCAGTGGTGTGCGTGGTGACCTTCTTCCGCTTCCCGCTCATGGGCTCTAAGGTACACTTTGCCAACGCGATGTGCCTGCTCTCCGGCCTGCTGTTCGGTCCCATCGGCGGCGGATTGGCCGCTGGAATCGGTTCGACGCTGTACGACGCGCTGTTCGGCGGCTACGACGTCATACAGTGCCTGATAACCTTTGTGTCAAAATTCCTCATGGCCTTTATCTGCGCGCTGATTGCCAGCAGCACGCGTGACGGCGGCAGTCCAAAGCTGCGCGTTGTAGCCGCCAGCGTTGCCGGCGCGCTGTCCTACGTCGCGCTGTACATGTTCAAAACCTTTGTCTATCAACGCTTTGTCTACGGCTATCCCGGCGACGCCGTGTGGGCAACCATGCTAAGCAAGCTGCCCGCCTCGCTGATAAACGCCGTTTTCGCAATGGTTGTCACGCCTGTGCTCTACGCAGCACTGCTTCCCGCTCTGAAAAAAACGGGAGTACTCGACAGGATACGGTAAACAGTTTGACATTATACTCTCCGTCCTATATAATAAGCTAAATATCCATTATTAATGCCGCTCACGGCGGCATCAGGAACGGTGAAAAAATGCTCAAACACAAGGAAATGTACAAAAGCTTCTTTCCGCTGCTCGCCGCGATTGCGGTTCAGCAGCTTCTGGCACTGCTGGTCAATCTGGTTGACAACATTATGCTCGGAGCCTACAGCGAGACGGCACTGTCGGGCGCTGCGCTTGTCAACCAGATTCAGTATGTGTTGCAAATGATTACCAGCGGTATCGGCGCCGGCGCCGCTGTGCTCGGAGCACAGTATTGGGGCAAGAGAGAGCTCAAACCAATACGCAGCGTCATATCCATAGGGCTGAAAATAAGCCTTATCGCCGGCATAGTCTTTACCTTTGCCGCGATATTCTTCCCCTACCGTCTGCTCGGTCTATTGTGCAACGACCCCGATACGCTTGAGCAGGGCGTACGATATCTCAGCCTCATGTGCTGGACCTACCTGATTTACTCCGCCTCCGCGGCGCTGATGTACTCCCTTCGTGCCGTTCAGATTGCCTGGATTGGCACGATAATGTCGGTTATGACCATCTGCATCAACGCATGCCTGAATTACTGCTTTATTTACGGCAACTTCGGCTCGCCCGAGCTGGGCATATACGGCGCGGCTATCGCAACGCTTACCAGCCGCACTGTTGAACTCATAGTTATTTTTGTTTATGTATTGTGCATAGATAAAAAGCTTAAAATGAAGGTCAGGGATTTTCTGCGCCTTGACCGCGAATATTGGCGCGATTATATTATCGTGGCAATGCCGATGATGATAAGCGGTGCGCTTTGGGGAGTGGCCCAGGCAGCGCAGACCGCGATTCTGGGCCACATTGGCCAGACCGCCATTGCTGCGAACAGCATCGCCTCAATAATCTTCCAGCTCTTCGCCGTGTTCGGCATGGCCTGCGCACAGACGGCCTCGGTTGTCATGGGAAATACCATCGGCGCGGGCCGGCTGGATCTCGTGCGGCCGTACAGCCGCTCAATGCAGTGTATTTTCCTTTTCATGGGCCTTGCCTCCTCTGCGCTTATTCTAACCTTCCGCGGAATTATAGTGAGCTTTTATGACATAAGCGAGCAGACCCGTGAGCTGACTATGAATTTTCTGCTTATTCTGAGCATAACCACGATTGGAAGCTGCTACGAGTACCCAGTCGAGGCCGGAATCATCGCCGGCGGCGGCGACACGAAGTTCACAGCTATTGTTGACAATTCCTTCATGTGGCTTTTCACAATTCCCTGCGCGGCGCTGTCCGCCTTTGTTTTTGAGTTTTCCCCCGTCGTCACCTTCTGCGTGCTCAAAGCCGACCAGCTTCTCAAGTGTATTCCCAACGCCATAGTCTGTAACCGGTATAAGTGGGTAAAGGATTTGACAGGGACACATAAAACCTGAAAAAACTGTCAGGCATTTTGCCTGACAGTTTTTTTAGGCTTTCACTGTAGCCTTTATGGCCGCGCGCATTGCCGAGCAGCGGAAATAATATAGGGCCATCACCGCCGAACTGAGCGTCCAGGACAGCGGGTAGCACCAGAATACGGTCGTGATGCCATCTATGATCCTGAGCATAACAAACAGCCACAGTATTCG
>CATJWG010000173.1 GCA_949744165.1 uncultured Eubacteriales bacterium
AAGATGTTCGTAGATTACGGCGCGGACGTAATCTATCTCAAGGACGCCGGAGGGCTGCTGGACGTTGAGAACGTGCGCCGCGTATTCAAAATAATGCTGGAAAACAACAACGGTCTGCCCAACGAGATACACGGCCACTGCACGACCGGCCTTGCCGACGTGTGCTATGTAGAGGCTATGAAAATGGGCTGCGACACCTTCCATGTCGCGCTGCCTCCGCTCTCCGACGGCACCGCGCAGCCGTCCGTGTTCAACGTGGTTGACAACGCAAGGGCGCTGGGCTTTGACGTGAATCTTGATATTGAAAGGCTCAGGTACGCCTCTAAAAAGCTTTACGCCATGGCGAAGGAGGCGGGGCTGCCGACATTCGGGCCGACGCGCTACAACGTTGCGCAGTACATTCACCGCGTTCCCGGCGGCGTTATATCCAACATGACGCACCAGCTCAGGGAGCTGCACATAGAGGACAGGGTTGCCGAGGTTGAGGAGGAGTGCGTGCGCATATGCGCGGAAACGGGCGAGCCGATTATGATAACGCCGTATTCCCAATTTGTATGCACTCAAGCGGCCATTAACGTCGCGCTGGGAGAGCGGTACAAGGTTGTTATCGACGAGTTTATACAGTTTGCGATGGGCAATTACAGCGAGGACTCCGGTTATCTTGAAATGGACCCGAATCTCAGAGACTATTTCCTGAGTCTGCCGCGCGCGAAGGAAATTGAGGCGCGCACAAGGGCCCAGGAGGCAGCGCAGGAGATGCCGCTGGCCGAGTTCAGACGGCAGTTCGGGGACAACCTCTCGGACGAGGAATTCTTGCTGCGCTACATAATGAACGGAACGAAGGAAATAGACGTTATGCGCGAGGCTACCCGCGACAGGCCGTGGCGCAGCTTCAGCGGCGTGGATATGCCTATACTTGAGCTCATAGGCGAGCTTGATAAGCAGCCGAGTGTGACCATGATTCAGGTCGGGGACCACGGCAGGTCCGTCACGCTCAGGAGAAGAAAAAGATAACAGGAGGAATGAAAAAAATGAAGGATATCTTTGGAATTTTCAGCAGCGAGGACGTCGAGTGTCTCAAGGCTTTGATTGAAAAGCTGGAGCAGTCCTCCTTTGACTACATGAAGCTTGAAAACGGCGGTGCGAGCATAGTTATCGGCAAAAACGGAGTGCTTGAGGCGGGGGAAAACCCAGCGCCAGCTGCCGCTGCCGGTGCAGCGCCCGCTGCGTCTGAGCGCGCTGCTTACGAGGCGCAGGCATCCGAGACGGAGAGCCCGAAGCAGGCCGCCGCTCCGGAGGGGCGGCATGAGAAAGACGCCGCTTCCGATGAGCGCATGGTATACCTCAAGAGCCCCAGCTATGGGCTTTTTTACGCCCAGTCCGAGCCGGGCGCACCGGCATATGTCAGAGTGGGAGACCATATTCAGGAAGGCGACACGGTCTGCCTGATTGAGATAATGAAAACCTACACGGCCATGACAAGCAATGTGTCAGGCACCGTCGTGGAGATACTTGTGAACAATCAGGACGCTGTGGAGCCGGAGCAGCCGCTGTTTGCCGTCAGGGTGGACTGAGCGCAGGGGCGGTGTAAGTATGGGTATTTCACGTGTTCTTGTCGCCAACAGGGGCGAGATTGCCGTGCGTATAATACGCAGCTGCAAGGTGCTGGGAATTGAGACCGTGCTGGCTGTGTCAGACGCGGACAGGGATTCCAAGGCCGCGGAGCTGGCCGACAGCACGGTTGTAATCGGGCCGCCGCCGGCTTCAACGTATCTGAACATTCAAAGGCTGATTAAGGCGGCCGTGGAGAGCGGAGCGCAGGCTGTACACCCAGGCTATGGCTTCCTCTCGGAAAAGCCGGAGTTTGCGCGTGCCTGTGAGGAAAACGGATTGATATTCATAGGGCCGAAATCGGGGCACATAGAAAAGATGGGCAACAAGCTCGTGGCAAGAAAGCTGGCAGAGTACTGCGGCATTCCTGTGCTTCCGGGCTCGGAGAAGGTATCAAGCTTTGAGGAGGTACTCAAAGTCGTAGAGAGCATAGGATATCCGGTAATGCTAAAGGCCGCTGCCGGCGGAGGCGGCAGGGGCATGAAGGTTATTCGTCAGTGCGACAGAGGCCGGCTCAGGACAATTTTTGAGGAGGCCAGCGCGGAAGCTGCCGCCGCTTTTGCCGACGGCACTATGTATGTGGAAAAATTTATCCCAAACGCACGGCACGTCGAAGTTCAGCTTCTCGGCGACAAATACGGAAATGTCGTTCACCTCGGGGAGCGGGATTGCTCGACTCAGCGGCGCAATCAGAAGCTTATAGAGGAGGCGGGGGCGCCGAACATAAGCGGGACGCTCCGTGAGGAGCTTTGCGCATGTGCGGTGAAGCTGGCTAAAAATATTGGCTACGAGAGCGCGGGGACCTGTGAGTTCATATACGACCAAGACGAAGAGAAATTTTATTTCCTTGAGATGAACACGCGTATTCAGGTTGAGCACCCCGTGACGGAGATGGTTAGCGGCGTGGATATAGTCATTGAGCAGCTTAATATAGCCGAAGGAGGGACGCTGCCCTTTGCGCAGGAGGACATAAGCCTCAGGGGGCACGCCATCGAGTGCCGCATAAACGCTGAGGACCCGTTCAATAGTTTCGCCCCATCGCCGGGCGTCATCACGTGCTGGGATATTCCACAAGGACCGGGCATAAGGGTGGACACCCACTGCCGGGAGGGATACAAGGTTCCCTTTTTCTACGATTCTCTTATAGGCAAGCTTATCGCTTATGCCGACACACGCGAGCGGTGCATCAGAAAAATGCTGGCCGCGCTTGACGAGTTTAAGATTGAGGGGATTAAAAACACGATACCATTTCAGAAAAAGGTGCTCGAGCTGCCGGACTTTCGCGAGGGCAGGGTAAGCACGCACATTTTGGAGCAGATAAGGTGAGGCTCCGGAAACCGTTGGCGCGATGAGGTGAAGATGTTTTTGCCTATCTCAGAGTAAAGGAGTGTAAGCTAAAATGATAAGTCTTGGGGAAATGCTCGGACTGCGAAAAAGCGCGCTTATAATTGTAGATGTTCAGAATGATTTCTGCCATCCTGAGGGGCTGTTTGCGAAAAAAGGGCTCGACGTTGGCGCTGTTACGGAGATAATGCCAAATATTCAGCGCCTTATTGACGCGGCTCACGCGTCGGGGCGGCCGGTTATCTATATCCAGAACGTGGAGGATGAGAGCACGGACGCCGAGGCCTGGTTAATGCGTCCGGACGGAGATGAGAACACGCCCAACGAAAATGTCACCCGCCGCGGCACATGGGGAGCGCAAATATACCAGCTCAAGCCGGACGAGCGCGACATCGTGATAGAAAAGCATCGGTTCAGCGCATTCCACAACACGCGGCTGGATACAGTCCTGCGCTCGCTCGGCGTGCAGACCGTTGCAGTGACGGGGCTGAGCACCAACGTTTGTGTGATGAACACGGCCTTCAACGCAGTGATGTACGGTTACCATGTCGTGCTGGCACAGGACGGCTGCGCGGCCTGGTCAAAGCCGGCGCACGATTTCGCGATGAACAATATCAGGCTTTTCGTCGGCAAAACAGCGAACACTGAGGATATAGCCGCCTGCTGGGAAAGCTGATTTTTAACATGCAAAAGCCCTGTCTTTCGACAGGGCTTTTTGTATTTGAGGTGGCTTCAGAACGCGACTTTCAGGAACAACGCCACGCAGCAGAGGATTACGGCGCAGGGCACGTACAGGTAGCGGCCGGCGCAGTACCAGAGGCGGCCAGGGGATTTCTTAGCGCCATGGCTGACTTCGTCGAGAAGCTCGCTTTGTGGAATTATCCAGAACCAGGATATTGCGCCGAGCGTTGCGCCTATCGGGATAATATATATTGAGACTATATCCATCCAGGGGCCCCATTTGAAGATGGGCTCCATATTCAGGCCGACGCCAAGACATATTACGCACAGCAGGCCGAGCATCACGCGGCGGTCTAAACGCGGGAAGCGGTGGAGCAGGGACTCGCCCACTGCCTCGAACATGTTTTGCAGGGAACTGACGCCGGCAAAGGCCATGGCGATATAAAGTATCACGGCGAACACGCGGCCGAAGGGTATACTCTGGAGGATGTGCGGCAGGGTGACGAAAAGCAGTGACGGGCCTGCGCCCACGTCCAGCCCGTAGGCAAAGCAGGCGGGGATTATCACCAATGCGGCGACCATGGCGGCAATCGTATCGAAAAGCGCGGTCCGCTTGGCCAGGGAGACAACGTCCTGGTCGCGGCCGAGATACGCGCCGTAGACTATCATTCCGCTTCCGGTTATCGACAGGGAGAAAAACGCCTGGCCCATCGCCCAGATCCAGACCATGGGGTCGGCCAGCTCATGCCAGCGGAAAGAGAACATATAGCGGTAGCCCTCCGACGCGCCGGGCAGGAAAGCCACGCGCACGGCCAGAATGATAAAGATGATGAAAAACACGGGCATCATTATCTTATTTGTTTTTTCAATGCTGTGAGCGCCGAGCAGAAGGGTAAGGAGCGTGCCGGTAACGACGACGACGTGGAATGGGACGACGGAATAGTTGTTCAGGGAGAAGGACTCAAACCACTGCGCGGTGTCCACGCTCATGAGCGTGCCGGTCATGGAGCTGAAAAAGCCCTTGAGAACGTAAGAAATTATGACGGCATAGCCGACAGCTATGCACATGGAGCCGGCCAAAGGCAGCCAGCCTAAAAGCCCACCGGCTTTGCCCAGCTTCGGACTGCGGCTTTTCCACGCCATCTCGTAAGCGCCGAGGGTGCCGGTGTGGGCGCGGCGGCCCATGGCGTACTCCGCAGACAGGCCGACAATGCTGAAAAGAACGATGAAAATAAGATAGGCAACCAGGAAAGCCCCGCCGCCATTGCTGCCCATTTTTGAGGGGAAGCCCCAAACGTTGGCCATTCCCACGGCCGAGCCGACTGCTGAGAGCACGAAGCCCCAGCCACTGGTAAACTGCCGGTGTTTTTTTTCTTTACTCATCCAATACTCCTTTGCGGGTCAACCAGGAGGAGGGGCCTCCTGATTTGAATTTGTGAGCGGCAGAGCCGCTGACAGATTTTAACGCGGGGATTTGCGGATTTAAATTGCGTGAATTTACAGTGGAAAAGGCCGGCTTCAGAGTGCCGCTGGGAAGCGGCATGACTCTTGCCGGACTTTAGTATAATATACCTAATTTCAACAAAAATGTCAATTCATTTTTTGGCGAAAAACGAAGGGGTGAGCAGAAGGGAGGGGGAGGACCTTTCTTTTGCACATACGACAGCTTGCGACGGGATATGCAGATAAAATACCTTATACTGTGGTTATGCCGCTGGAGGGTGGAAAAGTTTCACCAAAGGCGGCGTTATCAGACAGGAGGAATTTTATTGAAACGGGCAATATCGTTAGCCGCGGCGGCGCTGTTTGCGCTGGCGCTGATGCCGCTGGCCTCGGCACAGTTTGAAGAGGAAGTGGACTACATGGAAATAATGGTATGCGCGGCGATTGAGGGAGACGAGGAAGAGGGACGCGAGGCTCAGCGCCTGCGCGATAAGAAAATAGAGTGGGCCGGAGCGGACTACGAACAGCTGGACTTTGACGAGATGTACCTTTTGGCGAAGGTGATAGAGGCTGAGGCAGGGAGCGAATGGCTGAGCGACGAGTGGAAAATGTCCGTGGGTGAGGTTGTGCTCAACCGCGTGGAATCGCCAGAGTTTCCCGACAGCGTGGAGGAGGTCATATTCCAGCGCGGACAATACTACAGCAGGGACAACGTTTTTTTCAGCTCGTTGCTGCCTTCAGAGCGCAGCGTGGATGCCGCCGTACGTTTGCTGTGTGGCGAGAGGGTGCTTTGCGAGGAGTCGGTTGTGTTTCAGTCGAACTATGTTCTCGGCAGCGGAGTGTACCTTGAGCTGGAGGATGAGCAGTTGGGAACGACCTATCTGTGCTATTCGTATAACCCTGAGGTTTATGAGGAGTAAAAAACCCCCGCCGCAAACGCGGCGGGGGCTGAGGCTATTCAGCTAAACTCCAAGTAAAAATCAGCCTTCCTCTTGCTTTACACGCCCAGCTCTTTGAATTTTTCCTGCCCACGTATTTGTCCGGGCAGCTCCATCATAAAGTATATCTGACACCGGACGGGGCTTGGAGAAAACAGAAAGACACCTTGCGGGCAACCTGAATTGCCACACACGGTGATTTATCTTCATAAAAACAAAATAAATGTAAAAAAAGACTTGAAAATAGAAATAGAATCCTGTATAATGCATTTTGGGTGCAGGATTATTCCTGATGTGTGGGCGGTTGCTCTGCCCGCGCAGGCCGTAGGGAGGTATAACTCCCTACGGCTGTTTTATTTTTTACAAAACGGAGCGTCATTGGATGCTCCGTTTTGCTGTCCGGATGCCAGGGCGCTTAATCAGTTCAGCATGAAATCGAAATGTTTTGTTTAGCATTTCCGAGGGCGTTTTATTTTAGCTTATGTGTCAAGGCTCAGAGAACAAGGCTGCGGCCGCTTTCACAGCGGCCGCAGCTTTTTGATTATTTCGTTTAAGCTGCTCTCCATGCTCTCCTCAGAGCAATCCACAGTGATGTCGGCGTATTTCTCATACAGCGGCGCGCGCTCGTCATAGGTCTGACGGAGGTCCGCGCCGTTTTTGAGCACCACGCCGCGGGTGCTTATATCGCGTAGGCGGCGGCTTATCTCCTCGTAGGGCGCGCGAAGAAACACTATCGTACCATTGCGGCTCAGGTGATGCATGGCCTCGTCAGAATACACCGCGCTGCCGCCCGTGGCCACGACGCAGCTGTACACGTCTACAGAGCATATCGCGCGCTGTTCGCAGTTAAGAAAGACGTCAACGCCGTCGCGGTCGATTATATCCTGCAATACGCGGCCCTCGCGCTGCTGTATAACTATGTCTGTGTCAAGAAATCCCATGCCAAGGGCCTTTGCCAGCAACACTCCGAGTGTGCTTTTACCCGCGCCTGGCATTCCGATGAGGATGATATTATCTTTCATTTCTTCTCCTTCTTTCCGTGTGTCTGCGCGCCAAGGTCCTTCGCAGCGCGGCAGTTCCAAGCAGAAGGGCGCAGAACGCGCCATAAATCCGCCAATGTCCCGCGCCGCCGACAACATGCTCCGCGGTGTCCGCTTCCGCGGGCGCGGCTGCAATTTCCGGTTCGGAATTGGCTTCCGTTTCCGTCTCGTGAGAGTCTGCGGGTCCCAGCGGGGGCGTATACTGCGTCTCGGGCAGGGAGTTGAGGTACAGCGAGTAGCCGGTCATGAGCGCGCACAGCTCGGAAAGAATGTCCTCGCCGCCGCGGACACGGTTGGTGAACACGACCAGCGCAAAGGGGCGCGGGGAATAAACGATGCCGCAGTCGTCCAGCCCGCCCTCGAAATAGCCGTATTTATGGGCAATCTCATATTCGCCCTCGCTCTTTTTAAAATAGCGGCCTGGATGAGCGGACTTCATATGTCCGATAAGCCCGCCGTACAGTTCGCTGTTGTCGTAGAGATATACGAGCGTGTTTATCATAAACCGTGCGCTTATATGGTTATCGGTGAAGTACTCCTCGGGAAGCTCAGTCTCGCCAAGGCCGGAGTACTGCGACAGCAACAGCCGGTAGTCGCGCTGGCTGAGGCGCAGCGCACTGTGAAGCGCATCCGCCGCGTCGTTGTCAGAATATACTATCGACAGCTCCATTGCCCGCTCGACGGTGTACACGCCTGCCATGTCGTCCGCGTTTACGTCACCGGAGGCCAGCTTGTCAGCGTAGACCATGTTGAGCGGCAGCTTGTACATGCTGCCGGCGACCATGAAGGTATCCGCGTTGAAGAACCATTCGCTCCCCGTTGCAAGGTCGTACCAGCCCATGGCAAAGCTGTCCTCCGTAAGCCCGCGTTCGGCGATGTAGCGGGCCATCACTTCGTCGAGACTCTCCACGGTGAAATCGGCCTCAAAATCGCCGGCGGACGTGCCGGAGAGCAGCAGCGCTGCTGCCAGCGCGAGCAGGAGCGTGAGCGTTAGCTTGCCGCGAGGTTTCATAGCAGCCTCCGTATACAGCGTTTTATGTCAGCTATGCGAAGATTATACGATATATACGCAGGAAAAGCAAGATCAGGGTGAATATTGCGGGGCTTGACCGCGGGCTTTTCAAAAAGTATAATATAATGTGATAAGCGGACAGGATAGCATTGCCGGACCGACCGGCTCACGGAGGTAAAAGAGCATGAAGCTTATGATGATAGACGGCAACAGCGTCGTCAACCGCGCGTTTTACGGAATACGGATGCTCAACGCACCCGACGGTATGCCGACAAATGCGGTTTACGGCTTTCTGACCATACTCGGGCGCCTGCTGGACGAGGAAAAGCCCGAGGGGCTGTGCGTGGCCTTTGACCTGAAGGCACCGACTTTTCGCCACCTGCAATACGAGCAGTACAAGGCACAGAGAAAGCCGATGCCGGAGGATCTGGCAGTGCAGCTGCCGGTACTCAAGCAGGTGCTCGACGCCATGGGCATAATGCGCCTTGAGCTTGCCGGCTACGAGGCTGACGACCTTATCGGCACGGTCAGCCGCATGTGCGGCGAGGCGGGGCATGAGTGCGTGATAGTCACGGGCGACAAGGACAGCTTCCAGTTGATAGGCGCAGGAACGCGCGTTTTGCACATCAAGACCCGTATGGGCCAGACCGAGACGGTAAACTATACCGCTGAACGTTTTATGGAGGAATACGGCTTTACGCCGCCGCGCATGGTGGACCTCAAGGCCCTGATGGGCGACGCGTCGGACAACATCCCCGGCGTTGCCGGCGTGGGCGAGAAAACGGCGATGGACCTGATACGGCGCTTTGATACGGTGCAGCGTATTTATGATGGGCTCGACACGCTGGATATAAAGGACAGCGTGAGGAAAAAATTGGCCGCGGGCACGGAAAGCGCGCGCATGAGCTTTGAACTGGCAACAATAGACACCGCCGTTCCGCTGGAATTTGACCCCGAGGCCGCGCGGCGGAGCGGGGAGACGAAGCCGGAGCTGTACGGGCTGTTTTTGAGGCTGGGGTTCACGAAATTTATTGAGAAGTACAAGCTTGCGCCGCCGGAGAAGGAAGCGGAGACTCCGGTTTTTACCGGCGAGTGTACTGTAACGCGGCTGACGGACGTGCAGGCAGCCTCTGCGGCGGCGGAGAAGCTGCGCGCGAGTGAGACACCGGTGTTTTACTGGTGTCTGCCGGAGCTGGATTTCGTAGCGATAGAGGCGGGGGAGGGCGCCGGAGGGAAATATATTCTCTGCATGGACGAATTTGACGGAGACTTCAAAAACGCACTGGGAGAGTTATTCGATTCCGGGATAAAAAAGGTCGGGCACAACATCAAGGATTTGCAGCGCGAGCTGCTTTCGCGCGGACTTTCTGCGGACGGTTGGGTGTTCGACACTGCGCTGGCGGCCTACCTGCTGGACGCCACGGCTGGCAGCTATGACGTTGACCGTCTGTGCGTAAAATACTGCGGCTTTGAGCCATACCGCTCGAAAACGCAGAGCAGCGGGCAGCTGTCCCTGCTCGAAGGAGAGGAGGCGTCCTCCGCGCAGGAGGACGCGGAGCGGACCTCGTTTGCCGCGGCGCTCGGCTGTCTGTACGACGCGCTGGATAAAAAGCTGGAGGAGCAGGGCATGCACAGGCTCTATTACGAGATTGAGCTGCCGCTGTGCACTGTACTTGCGGACATGGAACGCGAAGGCTTTCTGGTGGATAAGCAGGCGCTGTACGACTTCGGCGAGAGCCTTACGGGAAGCATCGATGCGCTTGAGCGCAGCATATGGGAGCGTGCGGGCGGGAAATTCAACATCAATTCCCCGAAGCAGCTTGGCTCGTTGTTTTTTGAAAAGCTGTTGCTGCCGGCGGGAAAAAGGACCAAGACGGGCTGGAGCACCAGTGCCGACGTGCTGGAAAAGCTGCGCGGCAAGGACCCGATAATTGAGGAAATTCTCGACTACCGTATGCTGACCAAGCTCAAGTCTACCTACGCCGACGGGCTTTTGAAGGTGATAGGTCCTGATGGGCGCATACACACAAATTTTCAGATGACCGTGACGGCGACGGGGCGCCTGTCGTCCACCGAGCCGAATTTGCAGAATATTCCCATACGTAAGGAGCTGGGAGGGCATATCCGACGCATGTTTACCGCGCGTGAGGGCTGCGTGCTTGTCGACGCGGACTATAGTCAGATTGAGCTGCGCCTGCTGTCGCACATCTCGGGCGACTCGGACATGATAAACGCCTTCAAAAGCGGGGAGGACATCCATTCCGTAACGGCTTCCCAGGTATTTAATCTGCCGCTTTCGGAGGTCACGCCGTTGCACAGAAGCCGCGCCAAGGCCGTGAATTTCGGTATTGTGTATGGTATCTCGGCATGGTCGTTGGCTCAGGATATTGGAGTGACGCCAAATGAGGCGAAGGAGTATATGGACGCATATCTCAGCCGATATCACGGCGTGAGGGAATATATGAAAAGCGTGGTCGAGCAGGCCCGTGCTCAAGGCTATGTTGCCACACTGTATGGCCGCCGGCGCTCCCTGCCGGAGCTGAAGAGTTCGAACTTTAACACACGTTCTTTCGGCGAGCGAGTGGCTCTGAACATGCCAATACAGGGCACGGCCGCGGATGTGATAAAGCTGGCGATGGTGAATGTATACCGCCGGCTCCATGCCGAGGGGCTTGAGGCGAGGCTTATCTTGCAGGTGCATGACGAGCTCATCGCTGAGTGCCCGGAGTCCGAGGCGGAGCGCGTGTGCGAGCTGATAAAGCGGGAGATGGAGAGCGCCGCGGATTTCTCTGTCACACTCCTGGCCCAGGCCGGTATCGGTAAGAGCTGGGCGCAGGCGCACTGATATGCTTAGCTTTGAGGAGGTTGGCGCGCTGCTTGACCGCGCTGCGGAAGCGCTGCCGCGGGAGATTTTTAAGGATCTCAACGGCGGCGTGAACCTCATCGACGACGTAAGGCGCGATGAGGACGGAAACTATATCATGGGCCTGTACCACCACGACGGAATGGGCAGGTACATTGAGATTTTTTACGGCTCCTTTGCGGCGCTCTACCCCGACGCGGAGCCGAAGGAACTGGAAAAAGAGCTGAGAAAGACCCTGCACCACGAGCTGATGCACCACATCGAGAACAAGGCAGGCGACCGTACCCTTGAACTCTGGGACGAGCAGCACAAGGCGGAGCTGGCCATGGGCGGGCCGCTGCGTGCAGGGAGCGTGCTTTTCGTGTGCGCGGACGGCGCGGTGCTCTCACCAGTATGCCACAGGCTGTTCGAGTATGAGTGCGCCCAGCGGGGGCTGTGCGTGGAGTGCTCCTGCGCAGGGCTGGACGCGCCGGACGGTCCACCTCCGGAGGAGGCTCTCAAAGCCGCGAGGGAGGCGGGGGCGGATATTTCCACCTGTATGCCGCAGCGGGTGTCCGGACGGCTGGTAAGAGGATTTGACGCTGTGCTGTGTATGACGCTGGCACAGGCAGAGGAGCTGGCGCAGCGCTTTCCATCATGCGAGGAGCGGATAATGTGTCTTGGTCAGCGCGACCTGAATCCGCCGCGGCGAAAGGGCGGATGGATAAGGCTAATGCGTGCTCTCAAGGCAGAGATTAACGCGCTGTGCGACGAGTTAGAGGAGGAATGATGGAGGTACGAGACGTTTGCCGGGGCGACCTTGAGCGCATAGCGGAGCTTGAGCGCGAATGCTTCTCCGTACCGTGGACGTTGGAGCAGCTTGGCGCGCATCTTAGTCCCGGCCATGCTTTTCTGGCCGCGTGTGAGGGCGGAGAGCTAATAGGCTATGTGGGAATGATGTACGTGCTCGACGAGGGATACATCTCCAACGTGGCGGTTGCTCCGAAGCACCGGCGATGCGGCGCGGCAGCAACACTGCTGCGTGAGCTGAATAAGCGTGCCTGCGCGCTGAAACTGGCCTTTCTCACGCTGGAGGTGCGGGAGGGAAACGTGCCGGCCCGTGCGCTGTACGAGAAGTCGGGATATGAGATTGTGGGACGCAGGAAGAATTACTATGAGCATCCGCGTGAGGATGCTGTACTTATGACGCTGTTTCTTGCGAGGAAGGTGGAAACGGCAAGATTGGAGATGATGGAAAATGCTGATAATGTCGGTTGAATCTACCTGCGACGAGACCGCCGTGGCGCTTGTGCGCGACGGGCGGGAGCTTATAACGGATCAGATATTCTCGCAGGCGGACCTGCACGCCATATACGGCGGAGTGGTGCCAGAGATAGCGTCGCGTGGGCATATTGAGGTGATAAGCCAGCTTGCCACGCGTGCTGTTGAGACCGCGGGGGTACATAAATCCGAGATTGATGCCGTTGCGGTGTCCTACGCGCCGGGACTTATTGGAGCGGTGCTTGTGGGTGTGAACTTTGCCAAGTCTGCGGCGGCGGCGCTGGGTGTGCCGCTGATACCTGTACACCATATCCGCGCGCACATCGCAGCCAATTACCTGGCTTACCCCGAGCTTGAGCCGCCGTTTATGTGCATGGCGGTGTCCGGTGGCAACACACTCCTGGTGCATGTGAAAGCGTACACTGAGATGGAGATTGTAGGCCGCACTCGCGATGACGCGGCGGGCGAGTGCTTTGACAAGACGGCGCGGGTACTCGGCTTAGGATATCCGGGGGGAGCTAAAGTGGACGCGCGCTCCCGAGGCGGGAACGACATGAAATACGACCTTCCCGTATCAGAGCTGGCGGGTCTGCCGTATGACATGAGCTTTTCCGGATTAAAGACCGCGGTAATAAACCTTGTGCACAATGCGCAGCAAAAGGGCGAGGAGCTTGACGTGCCGTCTCTTTGCGCGAGCTTTCAACGCGCAGTAAGTCTGGCGCTGGTTCCGCGCGCTGTGGCTGCGGCGCGCGAACGTGACTGCGACAGGCTTGTTGTGGCCGGAGGAGTGGCGGCGAACAGCCGGATAAGAGGGGATTTTGAGTCTGCCGCGCGCGAGAACGGTTTGACGCTTTTTGTCCCGCCGCTGAAACTGTGCGGCGACAATGGAGCTATGGTGGGAGCACAGGGCTATTACGAGTATATGGCCGGAAATACTGCCGGCAGTGGGCTCAATGCCTATGCAAGCATGGACATCAGCTGAAGGACGGGCAGATGGAATCTATCCATAAGGGACATAGAGAGAGGCTCAGGCAGCGATTTTACGAGCATGGGCTGGACAGCTTTTCTGACATTGAGGCGCTTGAGCTGCTGCTGTTCTACGCTCTGCCGCGGCGGGACACCAATGAGCTGGCGCACGCGCTGCTGCGCAGCTTTGGAAGTTTTCGTGCGGTGATAGAGGCTAAAATGACAGACCTGATGCAGGTGGAGGGCATAGGCGAAAACGCCGCATGTCTTATATGTCTGGTAGCTGAGCTTGGACGCCGGTATATGGTTTCAGGCAGTCATACCGGCAAGCCAATACGCAACAGCGATGACGCAGGGGAGTTCCTTCTGCCGCTTTTCGCGTATGAGACAAGCGAGTTAGTGTATGTGCTGTGTCTCGATAACGGAGGTGCTGTCAAGAAGTGCCAGAAGATAGCCAGCGGTATGTCGAATAAGGTTGACTTTTCCTCCCGCGACATAGTGGATGCAGCTTTGCGCTGTAATGCATGCCATGTGATAATTGCACACAACCATCTCAGTGGTACTGCGCTGCCGTCGGCGGCAGACATCAGCACTACACAGAAGCTGCGCACCGCTCTGGGCCTGATAGGCGTGGAGCTTAACGACCATATTATAGTCTGCGAGGGTGACTACGTCTCTCTGAAAGACAGCGGATATATGTAAACGCACACCGAAGGACGCATCAGTGTTGGATGATGCGTCCTTCGGTGTAAAATTTAAAGCAAGCTTCAAAAGCTATTCGTTTGTGTTTTGTTCCTTTCCGAAATAAGGAAGGGCTTTTATCTAACTGAGGCTTTTCAGGTGACGCAACAATACTCCCGCCACATTTTCACATGAGGCCTGAATCATTACCGCGCCTATGTTGTTGGCCACGCCGGGCATGCCGTAAACAACGGAAGATTCCTTGTCTTGGCCAATGGTGTATGCACCCTTTTTGCGCATGGCCAGCAGACCGTGCGCGCCGTCCTGGCCCATGCCGGTCATTATGATGCCGACCATTTTGCAGGTGACTGTCTCTGCCATGGAGTGAAACAGTGCGTCAACCGAGGGGCGGTGTCCACTGACTTTTTCGCCCTTGGAGCAGGAGATTGTGTATTTCATGCCGATTCGCACTACGCGGCACTGCAAATCGGCGGGGGCTACAAGGGCGAGACCGCGGTGAAGCTCATCACCGCTCTGCGCCTCACGCACCTCCATGGCACACAGACGGTTAAGCCGCTCGGCGTACATTTTCGTAAAGCCGGGTGGCATATGCTGCACGATGACCATGGGAGGAATGTCAGCGGGTAGCTGCTTCATTACCGTAAGCGTGGCCTCCGTGCCGCCAGTGGAGGCGCCCAGGCCGATAACGACCCTGTCCAGCGCCATTCCGGCACCGAGAATGTTGGGGGCGCCGGAGGGCCCCGCCGGCGCAGACCTTGCCGTTGCGGAGGTGGGGGGATGTGCACGTACGCGCGCGCTGGCGGCCATTATTACCTTCTGTGTGAGTGAGGCGACAAAGCTGTCAACCCCCTGCTGGCCGTCTGGCTTGTGAACAAAATCTACCGCGCCGGCATCCAGCGCGTCGAATACCTTCAGGTTCAGCGAGGACACCAGAATTACCGGAAGCGGGTTCGTAGGCAGGTACTGCTTTAGAAAATCAATACCACTCATGCCAGGCATCTCCACATCCATGGTGATGACGTCCGGCTTGAGAAGATTTATTTTGTTCTTTGCGTCAATACTGTTTATGGCGTATCCAACAACATCAATACGTGGATGAGCGGACAGGCCGTTTATTATCATGCTGCGGGCGAGCATGGAGTCGTCAACAACAAGAATGCGTATCTTTTTGTCCTGGCCTAAAATTGCCATATAAAAAGGGTCCTCTCTTTGCTTATTTCTGGAATGTGGACGGAGCCAGTCGCTTGTATGGTGTGTTTGCGCTCAAATTTTCTGATTTGCTTATGAGGAGGTAACCGCCAGGCACCGTAGCGTCGTAAAACCGGCTTACAAGGGCGTCCTTGGTAGGCTGGTCGAAATATATCATCACATTACGGCAGAAAATAACGTCAAATTTGCGGCGAAAGCGGATGGGGTCCATAAGGTTGAAGGGCTGAAAAATGACGTTATCGCGCACAGCCTTGGTAACCTGATACTGGCCGCCGGGCATCTTGGTAAAATACTTTCTCTTCCACTCGGTAGGTATAGTGTCAGGCAGCTCATAAACTCCCCTTTTCGCGGCGGTCATGGCGCGGTTTGAGATATCCGTTGCCAACAGTCGGGTATCCCAGTGGGCGGCCTGGGGACCGAGATAGTCCAACAGGAACATGGTGATATTGTACGGCTCCTCGCCAGACGAGCAGCCGGCGCTCCATATCGCCAGCGTTTTGTCGTGCTGATGGCGGCGCACTATCTCAGGAATTATATTGTGGCAGAAATAGTCTAAATGCTCCTTCTCGCGCATGAAAAAGGTGTAGTTGGTAGTCAGCTTGTCGAGCATAAGGGTAATTTCTTCATTATCCTTGGTCTGGAGCAGGTGGTTTACAAAATCGCCGAAGCTGTGGTAGCCCTTCTGTTTGATTGCGGTGGACAGACGTCCGGTTATCAGCTGGCGCTTTTGGGTCAGGTCAATGCCGTAATTGGACTGAATAAAGCGCACAAGCCGCATGAAATCGGCGTCTGAAATGGTCATGGGGGAGAAGGAGGAAGTCCCTGCAGACGGAGTGTTAGTCATTTGGCAGAAGCTGCTCGCAGTCGAGCACCATCATGGTGCCGGAGCCGTCAGGCAGAGAGCACATGCCGGAAACAAGCATCTGAGTACTGTTGGCCGGCAGAGGATGAATGTTGACCTTCTGTATGTCCAGCATCTGGTCCACCGCATCGACCAGAATGCCGAGCTGAACATCACCCAGGTTTATGACCACCACAAGGCTGTCGTCCTTAAGAGACTGCAGGCCGAGACGGTCACGTATGTCGAGAATGGGAATCATCATGCCGCGCATATTGATGATGCCGCGAATATAGGGGGGTACCATGGGGAGGTAGGTTATAACCTGATTGTGGAGAATCTCCACAACGTACTCGGCCACAACGCCAAGCTTGAGATGGCCGGCCATGAAGATGAGGTACTTCTGGGAATCCGAGGAATCGTCCGTGCCAATAGGCTCGGGAGAATCATCCTCACGGGCAAACAAAATTTCGTCGTTCATGTTTCTTTCTCCTTATTCCGGTGGTCCGCTTATATTCCGCGCGCAGCGGAATACAGATTTGCCACGTCCAGAATTATGCTTATGCTGCCGTCGCTGCGCAGGGTGCAGCCGTTTATGCCGTAGCTTTTGACGTTGTAGCTGTTTACATAGGCCGGCAGCTGCTTTACAACCACCTGCTGCTGGCCCAGCAGCTCATCGACAAACAGGCAGTAGGAGTGGTCTCCGGCCTCAAGCCATATCAGCACTCCGTCCTCAACGTCGGTGCAGCCGCCCTGAAGCTGGTACAGGTCCTTAGCGCGGATGATGGGATAGAAGCTGCCCTGGACCTTTATCAATTCGCCTCTGTTTGAATCATGTATTACCTCGGAAGCGGAGACCTTCATCGTGGAGAGAATATTGTTTATCGGGATGGTAAAGATGGACTGGCCAACTGCAACCTCCATCCCGTCCATGATGGCCATGGTCAGCGGAATACGGATGGTTGTGGCCATGCCCTTGCCCAGCTCGCTGCTTATTGTCACGCTGCCGCCGAGCTCCTCAACTCCGCGTTTAACGACGTCCATGCCGACGCCGCGGCCGGAGAACTCCGTGACCTCGGTGTTTGTGGAAAAGCCGGGAGCGAGCAGGAAGTTAAGAATTTCCTTGTGGCTGTACTCAACATCGGGACTTGCTATACCCTGGCGTATTGCCTTGGCAAGCACCGCGTCGTCATTAACGCCGCGGCCGTCGTCGATTATCTCGATTATGACCTCGCTGCCGGTATCGCGCGCGGAGAGAACAATCTCGCCAACGGGATCCTTGCCGGCGGCGATGCGGTCCTCCTGAGCCTCCTCAATGCCATGGTCCATGGAGTTTCGTATCATGTGCATTATCGGGTCGCCGATGGAGTCGACTATTGTCTTGTCAACCTCGGTATTCTCGCCTATAAGGGTAAGCTTAGCCGGACGGTTGAGCTTCTTGGTCATATCCCGCACAATGCGGGTCATCTTTTGGAACACGCTGGATACGGGGACCATGCGAAGGGACATGGAAACGTCCTGAAGCTCGTCGGTAAGCTTGCGAAGCTGGCGGGCCGACTTGGAGAAAGCGTCTAAATTCAGGCCCTTGAGGTCAGGAGAGGAGGTAACCATAGACTCGGTTATAACAATCTCACCCACGACGGCGGAGAGCGCGTCGAGCTTGGAGAGGT
Organism: uncultured Eubacteriales bacterium; assembly: GCA_949744165.1. Classification (GTDB taxonomy): domain Bacteria; phylum Bacillota; class Clostridia; order Oscillospirales; family Oscillospiraceae; genus JAMPGF01. The sequence goes on from CATJWG010000173.1 coordinate 17,578, forward strand.
TGACGCTTATGAGTGTCTCCTTCGGGTGCTGCTGTACCGCGGCGGGCGCCGCTGCCGCGGCAGCTGAGGGAGCCGCTTCGGGCTCAGGCTGGGCCTCGTGCAGCTCATAGCCCTGTACAGAGCCGGCGGATTTAACCGCCGAGATAGCCTTTTCGCGGTCTGCGTCGTTTTTGAACATCATCTTAAAGCCCTGCTCAATGATGGTCTCGGAAGTGGAGGTGTCGTTTTCCACGTCGGCAGGCTCAAAGACGAAATCCTCTTCGGGAACGAGCTCGCGCACGGACGTTACGAGCATGAACGCACGAAGGCTCTCCATGCCGCAGCCATCCTCAAAGCGAACCTGAAGGATGGAAGGGAATCCCACACTGCCGGCGGACGGCACGTGTGAAGAAGCGGAGCCCGCTGCCTCTGCGGAGGCTTGAGCCGCACCTGCCTCCACGGGTTCAGGTTCAGTGTATTCTCCTTTAATTTTAGAGATTAGGGTATTAACATTTCCCAAGAAACTGTCGATATCCGTATTAAGGGGCTCGTTAGCCTCAACCTTTTCAACCTCCCCGCGGAAGAAGTCGATGGACTGGAAAACCAGGTCGAACAAGGCCGGTCGGTTATCCTCGGACACAACGGACATGGTGTTTTCACGAATAATGAAAAACAGGTCCTCGATCCGGTGAGCCACAGTGGTAAGAGTGTCGAACTCCATCATGGCGGAAGAGCCCTTGATGGTGTGCATGATGCGGAATATCTCATTGACATTTTCCTGTGAGAAGGTGTCTGCCTTCTCTGCTTCCAGGACGATTGTTTCAAGCTGCTCGAGTAAGGTATTTGTCTCGTAGATGTACATATCCAGAATTTCATTTCCGCTGCCCATAAAAAGCATCACCTCGGTAAATATCTTTTATCTCTTATTATTATCGGCAG
>CATJWG010000174.1 GCA_949744165.1 uncultured Eubacteriales bacterium
AAAATGCCGCAATAAGCTATGCAAAACTGTACCATGAGCTCTTTTTTACCGTCATGTGCCAAAAGGGCAATGTTCAATGCACCACAACCTTTCCTCCGTGTTATCAAATCGCTGGTTAATCCTGTAAAATTCGTATTATACGAGACGCATTCTATGATATACCAATTTTTTGAAAATTGCAAGACGTTTTTTATTCATTTTTCTGCGATTTCACAGGATATTTCCAAGAATAATATTTAAATTGCCAATATCAAACATCAAATCGCAAGCCGTGAAACGCCCTTTAATTTGATTCACCTGAGCAGCTGGTTCTCTCCCTCAAGGGCCACAGTGCTGTCAACAAAGCTGAAGTAATAGTCAAGCACCTGGCGTGCTATCTCGGCGGTGGTCGCGCCCGCGCCGACCTTTTCCACGGCGACGGCGACAGCTATCTGTGGATTCTCATAGGGAGCGTAGCAGATGAAAAAGCCGTTGTTGGCGCGGTTTTCACCGCGCTGCGCCGTACCGGTCTTGGCAGCGGCGGTGTAGGTAGCGCCGGCAAAAACCGCGCATACGGAACCGGCCATCGGGTCAGTCACAACACCGTGCATTCCCTGGTGTATTGCCTCATAGTAGCTTGGGTCTGCCTCAACGCTGGAAAGCAGCTCGGGCGTGCGCTCATAGATAGTCTCGGAATAGTCAAAGCTGCGCACGGATTTGAGCATGGAGGCACTGTAGCGGTAGCCGTTGTTGGCTATGGCGGCACAGTACTCGGCCATTTGCAGGGTGTTGAACTCACTGAACGACTGGCCTATACCGGCGGCCAGTGTGTCGCCGGCGTACATGTCGCGTCCGAAATGCTCCTGGGTGTATTGGTCGGTGGACATCTGACCGATGTCCTCGGGCAGCTCAATGCCCGTGGGTTCGCCTAATCCGTAGGCCTTGGCGTATTTGGCCATAAGGCTTATTTGCAGGTAGTCTGCTATGGTATAGAAATAATAGTTGCACGAGAGCGTAAGCGACTCGGACAGCGTCAGCTCACCGTGAAGCCCCTGTCCCCAAATCCAGCAGGTCGGCGCGTAGCCCGCATCCTCATACTTACGGAATTTACCCTCGCACTCAATGGTAGTGAGCGTATCCGTCTTTCCCTCGCACAGCGCCGCCATGGCCGTCACGGGTTTGAATGTTGAGCCGGGAGCATAGGTGCCGTTGAGCGCACGGTTGAAAAGCGGATTGCTCTCGTCCGTACTTATCTCCGACCAGTCCTGGATGATTCTCGACACGTCATAGGTCGGCCAACTGGCTATGGCCAGCGGCTCGCCCGTTGCTATGTCAACGGCCACAACCGCTCCGCCGGTTATGAGCTCCTGAATCTTATCATGCTCACCGTCGTTGCTCACGCCGTACATCTCGACCTCCTCATTGGCCTGTTCACGCTCAAGGTTGGTGTTGACAATGAAGGAGCTCAGCGCGTTTTCCGCCGCCTCCTGAAGGCCAATGTCTATGGTCAGGTAAACATTGTTTCCGGGTTCGGGCTCTTTTGTGTAGATGGTTCTGGTTGTCACCCCGGTGGAGGTTCGCGTTACCTTCGCCTCGCCGTCCACGCCGTGGAGATATTCCTCAAAGGCATACTCCGCACCATCCTTGCCCACGCGGGCATTGAGCGGATAGCCCTTTTTGGAATAGAATTTGTACTCATCGTCACTCATGACGTTGGTATAGCCGAGAATATGCGCGGCATAGTTGGTGTTGTACTCGCGCACATATGAGGTTGTAACCTCAAAGCCGGGGATATCGCTTTCCAGCAGGCGGGTTATAAGCTCCATGGACACGTCCTCGGCAAAGACATAATCTGAGGTGTTTATGTTATAGCGCACGTTGACTTCGTAGCGGATACCAGCGATGGTACGAGCGTCCCTGCCGGAGTAATTGTTGTCTATTTTATAGCGCGCACGCATGGCGGCCATGACCTCGACAGCAGTGGAATTACGGTTTACGCCGTACCTGTCTTCATTCGCGTCAAGCCAGGCGTTGAGCCGCTCGCGCTGGACTGAGGTCATGGCAGTGAACTCAAAAGGAGCCTCCTTAGTTATGGGCAGCTCGTCGATGTACTCGTCGCCGTACTCTTCTATCAGGCCGCACAGCTCAAGAATTATCGCGTTGGACTCCTCGTCTGTGCGGTCATACAAAAGCTCCTGCACATTTATAAGCAAGTTGTTGCAGGTGCGGTTTGTCACAAGCGTGCGGCCGTAGCGGTCGAGTATGCTGCCGCGGGCGGCTGAAACTGTCACGTCAGTGGTGTTGCTGTTAAGGCTTTCCTCATAATAGGCCGCTCCGTCAATTATTTGCAGCTTGTACAGCGCGATGAGGTATATCACCACGAGCACTGTGATAAGTATAAACATAAAGGCAAGGCGCGCGGGTTTTATGAGTTTTTCCATGTGTTTGCCCTCCTTTCCCCGGAAATATGTGGTTTTGCTTTTATTCTGTCAATTTTTTGTATCTGATTTGCGTCCTATTCCTTGAGCTTGCGTCCGGCTATCACGCGGCAGACGAAGTACGACGGCACGGCTAAGGGGAGGGACCAGGCCGCCTGAAGCCCAGCTGTACGCAGCAGCGCAAGCGGCGCCGCGCCGTGGTATACCCACACCGGAACCGCCTGGCACACCGCCGCGAGAAGCAGCGCCAGCGCAGCGGCTATCATATAAGAGTAAAACCGGCGGTTTATAAGGACCTCGCACACCAGGCCCGCCAGAAACCCGAGCACGGCGAAGCTTATCGTAAACAGCACGGTTGTGCCAGAGCTTGACATATCGCACATAAGTCCTGCGAGCACGCCGAACAGGCCACCCCACAGTCCTCCCTCAAAAAGTCCTATTGCAGCAATAAACGCCGGCACAGGCATGGCCCTGACTCCAAGAGGGCTTATACGCGAGAGCAGAGTTTCCTGAATATAGAGCATGACGACAAGACAGGCAATGTATAACAACGCCCTCCGTATTTTTTTCAGGTCAATAAGGTCGTAAATTATCATAGATTATTACTCCACTATTTTATAATCCTTTATGACGAACACCTGACTGAGCGTACTTAAATCGCAGGCGGGGTCAATTACGCCGTAAGTGGTTTGGCCGCCGGCTTCGCTCATTATGGCGCTCACCTCGCCTATGATAAGCCCCGGGGGAAAGCTTCCGCCGGCGCCGGAGGTCAGCACCTCGTCGCCCTGGAAGATCTGGGATCCGGAGGAGAGATAGGTCACACGCGTCTGTCCCTGCTGCATAAGCGTGAACTCGCCCACAACCATGCCGGAGCTTCCCATCTCGCCTATGAGTGCACCGACATTGGTATTTACGTCTATAAGCGTGCGCACCGTAGCCCAGGAGGTGCCCAGCTCCGTTACCTGGCCGACGAGCGCGCCGTACTCAGTCACGACGCTGTCGCCAAGCTCGATGCCCTGGTCGGAGCCCTTGCTTATATTGAAAGCGGAGGCATAGTTAGAGCTGTCCCAGGAAACTATCTTGGCGGACTCATACGTGAAGTCCTCATGCTTTTCGCGCAGGTTCTGAAGCTGGCGCAGGCGCTCGTTTTCGGCGGCTATCTCGTCATAGTCGCGCGCTCGCTCCTGAAGCTCCGCTATCTGAGCGCGCAGGGAATTATTCTCCTCAACCAGACGGTCGTACTGATATACATAGCCGTAAATGCTCTCCATCCAGTCAATAAGCGCGGTCGCCGCTTTCTGCACGGGTATTTTCAGCGAGCCCGCACCGTCGGTCAGCGGTCCGGCCAAGCCACTGCGTATGCCAGTGCCGATAAGCACGCCGAGCACGGCAACAAACAGCACTGCCGCCACCTTCACGCCGTATCGCAGTAAATACCGTTTAACCTTCAAAGTAAATTCACACCCAATGTTTTCAGGATAAGTCCTAACCTGCACAGCGGCAAGCCCATTACGTTGAAGAAATCGCCCTCAATCCCATCGATAAACAGGCTGGCAAGGCCCTGTATGCCATAGGCGCCCGCCTTGTCCAGCGGCTCGCCTGTTGCAACATAGGCCCTGGTCTCTTCCTCGCTTATCTCGCGGAAATGCACAAGCGTGCGCTCAACAAAGCTTTGAGCCGCGCCGTTTTTAATCACTGTGACTCCCGTGAACACCTCGTGCGCGCGGCCTGACAGCATTGTGAGCATACGCGTAGCGTCTTTTTCATTTAGCGGCTTACCGAGCACCGCGCCGTCCACGGACACAACCGTGTCCGCGCCTATAACCACCGCGTCAGGATTATTTTCTGCCACCTCCGCGGCCTTGGCTCGGGCAAGCTCGCGCACAAGCTCTGCCGGAGACAGCTCCGGATGGAGCTGCTCCTGCGCTCTGGCCGGGATTATCTCCAGCCGCCTGACATTCAGCATCTCCAGCAGCTCACGCCGCCGTGGAGACGCTGAGGCAAGTATTATTCTCATTTTGATTTACCTCTCTGTACCTTTCTGAGCGCAGACGCGCTCCCAAATATTATGGCCTCACAGCCTCGCAGAGTTCGCGCCCGCACCACGAGGGTACTTTGCCGCCGCCTTTGGCGGCTCGGGCGCAGGCCATTAAGCTGACTACTCCACGCCCCGATAGTAAAGACCTCTCGTAAGTCCGTTGGGGCTGTATTTCGTCTGACCCATGTAAGTCTTTGTCACAAGCGCGCACTCCCTCGGGCTTTCTCCGGTGAAGCACAGGCGCAGCGCCCACAGTCCGGCGTCGGACAGCTCGTCCATTTTGTCGGCCAAAAACAGCTTGTGGGCATTGTATATCACATTTCTGCATCCAAATTCCTTCATAACCGGAAAAACCGAGCCCATTCTGTCGGACATGGATGCCGGATTCTGGCAGGCACAGCCGCCGGCGGACTGCTTGATTATACATTGGTCCGTGACCATCAGAGGCAGACGGCCGTAGGCGATAAGCTCCATGTCCAGACTCTTGGTCATGTCCCGAATCTGCGTAAGGCGCAGCTCAAACGAAGCCGTGGCCGAGACAAGCCCCGCTTTTTTTAGTGTTTCCAAAGTATATGAATTGAAAACATTCAGGCCGAAATCCCCGCGAATTTCAAAGCCGCACTGCCGGGCCAGCGCAATATGGCCCAAATTGCCGACGAGCGCGTATTTTACACCACGCTCACGCACCTTGTCAAGCATGGAGCGCACAGCGTCGGTCTCCGTGTCGGTTATCACACGGGGCAGCACGGCGGCTATTTTGACGTTTTTGCCGATAAACGGGTCCACGGCGTCAAAGCGCTCGCACAGAAGCTGTATTGGGACATACAGCGTGTCGGGCGCAAGCTCGGCAAGCTCGGGCGTGAGCTGCTCGGCGGCGAGGACCTGAATATTTACAACCGGCCGGCGCCGCGCCGCGGTCTTTGACGTCAGGCGCGGGAAATTGCCGTATTTACGCGGGGGAACCTCGGCGCGCTTTTGCGTAAGCTGCTCAAGGGCGTGGCGGCGCAGGTCGTTCAGCGCTGCGGCTGTGAGAAAAAGTCCGGGCTCGACGGAGGTTTTGACCTCACGGCAGCGGTACGGCGTGCCGCCGGTCTTGTACATCTGGTCGGAGACGTTCTTGTCCGTAAGCTGAGTTCGCTGCGCGCTCTCGGGCACGGGGCCGCGGGAGATGGCGCGATTTCCGGAGCCGTCCTGCACCATGAGGCTTACCGGCTCGTTCGGACGGACCACAACGTAAAAATCTACCGGCACGCGGCGCGCCTCCGGGCCTGAATAGCCGCGGCGCACCTCGGCATAGAGCTTGTTTATCTCCCTGTCCGGCTCGGTGTGTACGCCGTGCATATTTTCCTTGACCCCCGTGAAGTAGCCGTCTGTAAACCCCTGGCGGGGGAAAATCTGCTCAAGGCGCTCAAGCTCCTTGTCCGTGGGCGGCACGCCGTCATGGATAGCCTTGGCGTAAATCTCCGTGGCGACGGCGGTATACTCCGGCCGCCTCATGCGTCCTTCTATTTTTACGCAGGCGACTCCCGCATCCTCCAGCTTAGCCAGATGCTCGACAAGGCAGGCGTCTTTAAGGCTCATGGGGTAGCCGTCCATGCGCCGGCCCATATTGTACTCCATGCGGCAGGGCTGGGCGCACATGCCGCGGTTTCCGCTGCGGCGGCCGATAACCGAGGACATGTAGCACTGTCCGCTGTGGCAGAAGCACAGCGCGCCGTGGACAAACACCTCAATCTCCACCGGCGAGCGGGCGGCAATGAATTTTATCTGCTCATAGCTGAGCTCGCGCGCGAGCACCACTCGCTTGAGGCCGAGCTCCGCCGCGGCGTACACTCCGGCCAGATTGTGTACGCTCATCTGAGTGCTGGCGTGCAGCGTAAGCTCCGGGCAGACGGAGCGCAGCACGCGCGCCACGCCGAGATCCTGTACCAGCACGGCGTCCGCGCCAGCTTCGCACACGAACTGGGCCATGCGCGCGGCTCGCTCAAGCTCGCGGTCGGAAACCAGTGTATTGAGCGTCACGTACAGCTTGCAGCCGCGCACGCGGCAATACTGCGCCGTTGTGCGGAACTCCTCCTGTGTGAAATTTTTCGCGCCGCGGCGGGCGTTGAAGCCGCCAAGGCCGAGATATATCGCATCCGCACCGGACTGCACCGCGGCCACAACCGCCTCCGGACTTCCGGCGGGAGATAAAAGTTCAAGCATAAAAACCACCTAAAACGAAGCGTCAGCCTCGCAGATATTCAGAATGTCAGCGGACTTGCCGCTTACAAATTCTTTACGCGGAACTTTCGCGGCGGCAAAGCGCCCATAGGGTGCACGCCGCGAATAAATTTCAACCGTTTTTGTCAGTACGCCCCTCAGGGGACCTTTCTTGCCCTCACAGGGCAATTTGCCTTGTGTGCCTGAAAAAATACTCTGTGCACGGAGCACAGCGAAGCTTTATCAAGTTGTACGCAGCTTTGCGGCGCACAACTTGAATATCGTTAAATTATACCATGGAACAGGGCCTTGATTCAAGCGGTAATTGATGATATAATGACAGAATATCAAAAAACTGTATCATTTTACTTACGATAACGGCCCTCGGGCCATACATACAGACAGACATATGAACGACACGACAAACAAAAGCGAAAATACGCTCCCGCTCACCGTGGGGGCCGCGGACAGGCTGCTCGCCTGCGCAGATGGGAAAAGCGCGCTGCTTTACCTGCATATCCTGCGCTGCGGCGGCTTTTCCGCCTCCCGCGCGGCCAGGGACCTGCGCTGTACACCTGACGAGATATCCCGCGCGGCGGACAACCTGCGCCGGCTCGGGCTGGTTTCCTCGCCTGAGGAGCCGTTGCCGAGCGAGGAGCTGCCCGAATACACGGGACGCGACATTGCCGAGCGGGCAAAGACAGACAGCGCCTTTGAGGGCGTTATATTCGAGGCCCAGCGCGCGCTGGGCAAAATGCTCAGCACAAACGACATGCGCATACTCTTCGGAATTTACGACCACCTCGGCCTGCCTGCGGAGCTTATATGCCTGCTGATAAACCACTGCATAGAGGCCTACAGGCACGCCAACGGCGACGGCAGGATGCCCACCATGAGGTATATTGAAAAAGAGGCCTGGTTCTGGGTCCGCTCAGAGGTAACCACGATGGAGGCGGCAGAGGAGCACATGCGCCGCGAAAAGCGGTCCCTGCAGCTGACCGAGCAGGTCAGGGAGGTTTTGCAGATACACTCCCGATCGCTGACCGCGACGGAGAAAAAGTATGTTGACGGATGGCTGGAGCTGGGCTTTTCGCCGGAGGCTATCGCAGTGGCTTACGACCGCACCGTTGTCGGCACGGGGAAGCTGACCTGGAAATACATGGACAGGATTCTGCGCGACTGGCACGAAAAGGGTCTGTTTACACCCGAGCAGATTGAGCAGGGGGACGCGCGGCACGCTCCGGCGGCCGCCCGAGCCGCGGCAAAGGCTCCGGCGGCCGCGCAGGACGCCGCGGTCCGCGGCGAGCTGGAAAACATGCGCCGGATGTATGAGAGCATGAGAAAGGGAAGGTGAGGCAATGGCGCTCGACGGAAAGCTGCTTGCCCGCTCGCGCGAGCGGCTGGCACAGATAAGGGCGGACAACGAGCTCGAGCAAAAGCGCCGCCAGGCGCGCGCCTACGCCGAAATTCCGCGTCTTCGCGAGATTGACGTGCGCCTGCGCCGCCTGCTCGGCGAGGTGATTGGCCTGACGCTCCGGCGCGACGAGACGGCGGCGGCCACGCTTGATGGGATTCAGGCCCAGAGCGAGGCGCTGCAGCGGGAGAAAGCCGAGCTGCTGTCCGCGCACGGATTGCCCGCGGACTGCCTGGACGAAATATACTCCTGTCCCAAGTGCCGCGACCGCGGCTTCGGCGCGGACGGACTTCCGTGCTCCTGCCTGCTGGAGCTCTACCGGCGCGAACAAGCGCGGGAGCTGTCCTCTCTGCTGAAATTAGGCGCGGACGATTTTGCGCAATTCGACCTGAATTACTACTCCGCCGCGGTTGACCCGCGCTATGGCATGTCCCCGCGCGAGGCGATGAGCATGGTGCTGAGCGCCTGCCGGCAGTATGCGGACGATTTCGGCGACGGCTCGCGCAGTCTGCTGCTGCGGGGCGGCACGGGGCTGGGCAAGACCTTCCTGTCCGCGTGCATAGCCCGGCAAGCCGCAAGCCGCGGCTTCTCCGTGGTTTATGAAACTGCGGTCGCCGCCTTTGAGGCTTTTGAGATAAGCAAGTTTCACCGCGACGGCCCCGGCGGCGACGCTGCGGCGGAGAAATGCGCAAGGATACTGTCCTGCGAGCTGATGATTCTCGACGATCTCGGCACGGAGATGACCACGCAGTTTACGCAAAGCGCGCTTTATACCATAGTCAACACCCGCCTTTGCGACTCGCGCCCGACGATAATCAGCACCAACCTCTCCGCTGAGGAGATATCGGCACGCTACAGCGCGCAGATTGTCTCGCGGATTGACGGGGAGTACGATACACTGCTGTTTTTAGGGCGGGATGTGAGAGCGGTGAAGAAAGAGCTACGGTATCAATAAGCGCGGAGCTTACTTGTGGTAGTATAGGATTCCCAGCGTTCCCGGGCCGCAGTGGCTGGAGACAGTGCAACCGGCGCGGGTGTGGAGGATTTCCTTGAAGGGCTGATATTTCAGGACCTCGCGCTCGACAAGCTCCCGGGTTTCGTCGCTCAGGCCGCCGGAGTCGGTGATGAAAATTCGTCTGGTATCGATGTCGTCGCGGTTTTCGAGCCGGGCGCGGACATAATCCGTCAGGCACTTTTCCATACTGCCGCGGAACTTGCGGCCAACGCCCATCTTACCGTTTTTGACCTCGATGCAGGGTTTTAACGAGAGCAGGTTGGCTCCCATCGCCGCCAGCGCGGAGCAGCGCCCGCCGCGGCGCAGATAGGCCAGAGTGTCCACCACGAAGCTGACGTCCAGCTTCTCGCTCCGGCGTTCAAGCTCGGCGCTTATCTCCGCGCCGGACATGCCCTGCCGCGCCATTCCGGCCGCGTCAAGAACAAGGTGTCCGATACCGGTGGAGAGATTGCGCGAGTCCACGGGGTAGACGCGTCCGAGCTCTCTTGCCGCGATACAGGCATTCTGCCAGCAGGCGGACATGTCGCTGGAAATATGCAGGTGGACTATCTCGTCACACGTTTCAAGGCGTTTGCTGAAAAACTCAAGATAGTCGGCCACGGACACGGCCGCGGTTGAGCATATCTCCCCTCCTGCGGACACGTGGGCGTATATGTCCTCGGGCTGTATCTCCACTCCGTCGGCAAAGGATTTTCCGTCCTTGATAATGTAAAGCGGTGTTATTCCTATGTCATATCTGCTTGTTAACTCCCGCGTCAAATCGCAGGTGCTGTCTGCCGATACGCTGACTTTCAAGGCCCTGCCTCCTTTTTTCAACATGAAAATATTTTCCTTCAGTATAGCATACCTTTTGAGGAAATTGCTAACAAATAATGAATTCCAGGTAGGTTCAGTGTGAAAAAGCCCGAAAAAGTAATCGTAATAAGCGGCCCCACCGCCACAGGGAAAACGGCGCTGGGAGTGGAGCTGTGCCTGCGTATAGGAGGAGAGGTCATATCGGCCGACTCCATGCAGCTCTACCGCGGGTTGAACATAGGTACGGCCAAGGCCACGGAGGAGGAAATGCGCGGCGTGCCCCACCACATGCTTGACGTAGCCGAGCCAGACGAAGACTTTTCCGTCTCACGCTGGGTGGACATGGCCGCAGACTGCGCGGGGAAAATTTTCGCGCACGGGAGAATTCCGGTTATCGTCGGCGGTACGGGGCTTTATATCGACTCGCTGCTGTCAGGACGCAGCTTTGCCTCAGCGGACATGGACGGTGCTCTGCGCGCTCGGCTATCGTCCGAGTACGACGAGCAGGGCGGGGACGCCTTTCGCGAACGGCTGCGCAGGGTGGACCCGCGCAGGGCGGAGCTGCTCCACCCCGCGGACAAGAAGCGCCTTGTGCGCGCCATGGAGGTATACCTGCTCACAGGCGAAACGATAACGGCGCACGACGAGCGCACCAAAGCCCTGCCGCCCCGCTGGCCGTCGTCTCGCTTCGCACTGAGCTTTGCGAACAGGCAAGCTCTGTACGCGCGCATTGATGCGCGCGTGGACCAGATGCTCGCGATCGGGCTGTTCGGCGAGGTGGAGCAGCTCATGCGCGAAAGAAAAATTTCTCCGGAATCCTCCTCAATGCAGGCAATCGGATACAAAGAAGCTGTAGAATACCTTGAAGGACGCTGCACGGCGGCCGAAGCCGCGGAGCGCATAAAGCTCGCCTCCCGCCGCTACTCCAAGCGCCAGCTTACATGGCTCCGGCGTGACGCAGGACTTGAGTGGATACTCTGGGACAGCGCTCCCGACCCCTGCGCGGGCGCGCTGCGCGTGATTCAGACGCTGAAACACAGCAATTTCTTCAACTTTTAAGTGTGAATCAACAGAAAACGACATTTTTTACGCGACGGCGCGTCTAAAATAGCATATGCGGGTCAGCTTCCCGCAAAAAACTATTCTAAACCAGCGCCGTTTGTGATAATATGTACTTTACCGCCGGGGCAGGGGCGCCCCGCCGGAGACGGCGCCGCAGACAAAAAGGAGTCGTTGAACATGCAGAAGACACAAAATTATCAGGACGCGTTTCTCAGTGCGGCAAGGCGGGACAGGCTCACCGTGGTGGTGTTTTTAATGAACGGCTTTCAGATGAAGGGTGTTGTGCGCGGCTTTGACAGCTTCGTGGTGATGCTCGACACGGAGGGAAAGCAGCAGATGATTTACAAGCATGCAATCTCCACTATCGTACCTCCCAGGCCAATAGAACTCGGAGCTGAAACCGTATAAGCCCGGACAAAGGCACTACATATCGCGCCCCCGATACGCAAAGAAGGCAATATGAAGCGAACCGACACAGTTACAATCATAATAGCGCTGGTGCTTTTCCTGGCCGTGGCCGCCTACGCAGGCGTTTACGCCTACGGCGCACTGACCGACCAAACCGTGACCGCCGAAGCTGCGGTTACCTCCGTGACTGCCGAGGGCACTGCCAGCGGCATAGTCGTGCGCAGCGAAAGCGTGCTGCAAAGCGCGGAGCCATACATCGACATAAGCGTGCCGGACGGGACGAAGGTTGCCGCCGGCGAGACAATAGCCACTGCAATGAGCAGCCAGACAGGCCTCGAGCGCGCCGCAAGGATTCACGAGCTGGAGCTTGAAATCGCGCGCGTATCCGCCGCGGTGGATGGAATAAGCTCCGCCCGGGACCTGACGGCGCGCGACGCTCAGCTTCGCTCAGCCGTGCTCGAGCTGGCCGGCTGCGTGGCGCGCAGGGAGCTTGACCGACTCGACGCCGCGGCGCTGAACCTGCGTTGTCTGACCTTTGACGAGAGCGAGTCCAGTCAGGCCGAGCTTGACGCACTGCAAACCGAGCTTTCCAGCCTGCGCAGCAGCTCCAGCTCTGACACGAGCTTTCTGACGGCAAGCTTCTCCGGCGTATTCTCCACGGCCGTGGACGGCTATGAGCATCTTGGCCCCGAAGACCTGCAGGACCTCACACCGGATGGCGTGATGGGGCTTGTCGAGTCCCGCGGCGAGAGCCCTGACGGGGCCTACGGTAAGCTGGTTACGGATTACCGCTGGTACTTCGCCGCAGTGATGCCTGACGCGGATGCGGCCAACCTGACTGTCGGCGGATACGCTAACCTTGACTTTGGCCGTTACTACGGCTCCGGAGTCTCCGCGCTGGTGCAGAGCATAAGCCCGGGGCACAACGGCAGTACCGCGGTGGTTTTCATGTGCGACACGGCTCTGGCCGACACGCTGGCCATGCGCGAGGTGTCCGCCTCTGTGGTGTTCGACGAGTACGATGGCATCCGCGTGCCGTCACAGGCGCTGCACGAGGATGAAAACGGCAGGGAATATGTATGGGTTATAACGGCCATGCAGCTTGAGCGCAAGGAAGTCACAGTCATATACAGCGGCGATGATTTCTGCGTGGTCGAACGCGAGGCCGCGCCGAACGCCCTGCGTGAAGGAAACGAAATTGTTGTATCTGGAAGCGATTTGTATGAAGGGAAGCTGATGGATTGAGCATCGCGGAAAATGTAGAAAAAATAAGAAGGAACATCGCCGAGGCCGCAGGCTCCGGCGCTGTTTTGCTTGTTGCCGCCACGAAAATGAACGACGCCGCGCATGTGCGCGAGGCTGTCGCGGCAGGCGTGGACGCCTGCGGCGAGAACCGCGTGCAGGAATTTCTGGAAAAAAATGCGCAAAACGCCTATGACGGCGCGCCAAAGCACTTCATTGGTCATTTGCAGCGCAACAAGGTCAATAAAATAGTCGGCAGCGTGGACCTTATCCAGTCAGTCGGCAGCGCCGAACTGCTGACGCTCATTGGCCGGCGCGCCGAATCGCTGGGTATTGTGCAGGATGTTTTGATAGAAATTAACATTGCCGGAGAAGCTCAAAAGTCCGGCATCGAGCCGCGGCAGCTTGAGGAAATACTGGAGTTTTCTGCCAATTTCTCCTCCGTTCGGGTGCGCGGATTGATGTGCATACCTCCAATATCGGCCCAAAGTGGGGATAATCGGGCTTATTTTGCCCGTATGAGGCAGCTTTTTGTTGACAACGGGCACAAAAAATACGATAATGCTTCTATGGACTTTCTGTCCATGGGCATGACGGACGATTATATGGACGCGGTAAGGGAAGGCGCCAACATGGTTCGTATCGGTTCGGCGATTTTCGGACGGCGCGATTACGGTGCTGGGAAATCGCTTTTGGAGGAATAGTTTAGATGGGTTTTTTTGACGAGCTGAAAAAGCTTACTCGTCCTTATGACGATGAGGACGACGAATTTATAGATGAGTCCGGCGGTATAGAGCCGCCTGCCGCGTCCGAGCGCCGGCCCAACCCCTTCTCCGGTTTCGGCGTGGAGTCGGCCCCCTCTCAGAGCACCCGCCCTTCCAGGCAACCGCGCGAGGGCCGGGTAGTGAGTATAAACGGCGGAGCCGGCATACAGCCGACAAAGCTTGTCCTGGTAAAGCCCGAGCGCTTTGACGCCGCAGCTGAGATTGCCGACCACCTGCGGGACGGCCACTCCATAATAATGAATCTGGAAACAACGCCCAAGGACGTTTCCCGCCGGCTGATAGATTTTCTCTCCGGCGTGACCTATGCCCTGGACGGTAAAATACAGAAGGCAGCAATAAACACTTACGTGATAGCGCCCAAGAACGCGGACCTGTCAGGCGACCTTGCCGAGGACCTTGAAAGCGGCAGCGCATATTTATAAGGACGAGCTATTGGGCAAAACCTACGAATAACTTTGGGGGATTTAAGATATGACTACACCTCAGGATATCAGAGAGAAAACTTTTGAAAAAGCTGTTTTCGGCGGCTATGATATGGGCGATGTGGACGACTTTATGGAGCAGCTCGCCACAGACATAACCACCCTTCAGAAGGAAAATTCCGTGTTAAAGGGCAAAATGAAGGTTCTTGTGGACAAGATAGAGGAGTACCGCGGCGGCGAGGAGGCTCTGCGCACGGCAATACTCTCAGCCCAGAAGATGGGCAACATGATAGAAAAAGAGTCGCGCGAGAAAAGCGACAGAATTGTCGGCGACGCCGAGGCCGAGGCCGAACGACTCACGCGCAAGGCCAGAGACGAGGTCGAGACCGAGAAGGCCCGGCTTGAAGCGGCAAAACGCAGCAGCGTACAGTTTATTGAGAGCATGAATATGCTCTGCCACAAGCAGCTTGAGTTCTTAGCGCGCATAAGCGGGGCGGATTTTGTTAAGCCCGCGCCGCGCTCCGCCGCACCGGCCGTACATGCGAACGAGGACGGCTCCGAAATTCACGAGACCGTCAAAAGCATAGAGGAAACCGTTGCCAAGGCCGCCAGCGAGCCCGTCAACGACGTGCGTCCCGACATAAAGCGAATGGTCACCCGCGGCGACGATAATCCCACCCGCACCTTCGGCATCGCCTCCGGAGGAATGGACGACGATGAGCCAACAATATTTTGACGGGCGGTGCTTTTGATTTATAACATATGGGGCGGGTATTCCGCCCCGTGATTTGGTTTTTGAGCTTATAATTTATCCGGCGCAGATTTGGCCCCGGATATGTTCAGGAGAGAAATAAGATGGAAAAAGACTACAACTCAACCCTTAATCTGCCGAAAACCGACTTTCCCATGAGGGCGGGGCTACCCAAGCGCGAGCCGGAGATGCTCGAGCGCTGGGAAAAGCAGGACGTTTACCATGAGATGCTTAAGAAAAACGAGGGCAAGCCGCGCTTTTCGCTGCATGACGGGCCCCCGTTCTCCAACGGCAGCATACACATGGGCACGGCCATGAACAAGGCTATAAAGGATTTTATCACCCGCTCCTACGCCATGCGCGGCTATTACACGCCCTATATTCCCGGCTGGGACAACCACGGTATGCCAATTGAGTCGGCCATAATAAAGCAGAACAAGCTCAACCGCAAAGCCATGAGCGTACCGGAGTTCCGCACCGCCTGCCACGAGTTTGCTCAGCACTATGTCAATGTGCAGCGTGAGAATTTCAAGCGTATTGGCGTTATAGGCGACTGGGAGAATCCTTATCTGACCATGTCACCCAAGTTTGAGTCGGAGGAGGTCAGGGTTTTCGGCGAGATGTACAAGAAGGGCTACATCTACAAGGGCCTCAAGCCCGTGTACTGGTGTCCCTACGATGAGACGGCGCTGGCCGAGGCGGAAATTGAGTATCAGGACGACCCCTGCACAACCGTTTACGTGAAGTTTGCCGTATGCGACGACAAGGGCAAACTGGCGCAGTTCGGCGACGTGTCGAAGATGTACTTCCTGATATGGACGACCACGATATGGACTCTGCCGGGCAACTTGGCCATCGCGGTGCACCCGCGCGAGAGCTACGTGTTGGTGAAGGCCGGAAACGGCGAGATGTACATTTTAGCCGAAGCGCTTGCGGAGAAGGTCATGGGCGTCGGAGACGTGGCAGATTATGAGATTATCGCGCGGTTTAAGGGCGCAGAGTTTGAGTATATGCTCGCGCGGCATCCCTTCCTGGACAAGACAAGCCAGCTCTGCACGGCAGAATACGTCACCATGGACAGCGGCACCGGCTGCGTCCATACCGCTCCCGGCTTTGGTGCGGACGACTACGAGACCTGCAAGCGTTATAAAATAGATATGGTTGTGCCCGTGGACGACCGCGGAAGGCACACCGATTACGCCGGCAAATACGCCGGTCTGAAAACGGAGGAGAGCAACAGCGTTATCTTAGCGGACATGAAGGAGTCCGGCGCGCTGTTTGCCAGCGAAGAGATTACCCACTCCTACCCGCACTGCTGGCGGTGCAAGCACCCGATAATCTTCCGTGCCACACCGCAGTGGTTCTGCTCGGTGGACGCCTTCAAGCAGGAAGCCTGCGACGCCTGCGACGATGTAAAATGGTACCCCGCATGGGGAATTGACCGCATAAAGAGTATGATACGCGAGCGTGCTGACTGGTGCATTTCCCGCCAGCGCCGCTGGGGCCTGCCGATTCCGGTATTCTACTGCCCCGACTGCGGAAAGCCTATATGTAATGACGAGACGATTGACGCGGTGTCGCGCCTCTTCGCCGGTCGCGGGTCAAACGCCTGGTACGAGCTGGACGCAAATGAAATCCTGCCGAAGGACTTTGCCTGTCCGCACTGTGGAGCCAAGGGCGGATTTACCAAGGAAGAGGACACGCTCGACGGTTGGTTTGACTCCGGCTCGTCCCACTTCGCCTCCATGCAGCGCGACCAGGGCTTCTGGCCCGCTGATGTGTACCTTGAGGGTCTTGACCAATACCGCGGCTGGTTCCAGTCCAGCCTGCTGACCGCCGTAGGCGCGCTGGGCAAGGGCGCGCCGTTTAAGGAGTGCATCACCCACGGCTGGACCGTTGACGGCGATGGCCGGGCGATGCACAAGTCTCTCGGCAACGGTATGGACCCTGCGCAGATTATAGACACCTACGGCGCGGACCTGCTGCGCCTTTGGGCCGCATCGGCGGACTACCACGCCGATGTGCGCTGCTCGGACAAAATTTTCAAGCAGCTTTCCCAGAATTATCTGAAATTCCGCAACACCGCGCGTTACTGTCTGGGCAACCTTGACGGCTTTAACGCCGACGACCTGGTTGGCCCGGAAGAGATGGAGGAGCTTGACCGCTGGGCGCTGACGCGTCTCGGCGCGCTCATGGCCCGCTGCGAGCAGGGCTACAGCACTTACGAGTTTGCTATTGTCACCCACGCGGTTAACGACTTCTGCGTAGTGGAGCTTTCCAACTTCTATCTCGACATCATCAAGGACCGCCTGTACTGTGAGGAGCGCAACAGCCTGCGCCGCCGCAGCGCGCAGACCGCGCTGTTCCTCATTCTCGACACGCTCACCAAGCTCATGGCCCCGATTTTAGCTTTCACCTGCGACGAGATATGGCAGGTAATGCCCCACCGTGCAGACGACGACGCGCGAAACGTCGTGTTCAACGAGATGAACAGGCCCTTTGACAAGTACGCGCTCGACGCCGAGTCCATGGAGCGCTGGGATACTCTTATAGCCCTGCGCAGCGACGTAAACGCCGTACTGGAAACCGCACGCGCGGAAAAGCGTATCGGCAAGTCGCTTGAGGCTGCGGTTACTCTCTGCCCCGACGAGACGGAGGGTACGCTTGTGCTCGACAAGTTGGGCGCAATGAACCTGGCAGAGCTGTTCATAGTCTCCCATGTTGCTGTGGCATCAAAGCCTGTTGAGGGCGTGAAGCAGGGTGCGAACGTTCCCGGTATCTCCGTGGCCGTGACCGAGGCCTCCGGCGTCAAGTGCCCGCGCTGCTGGATGCATTCCACCGCGGCAAAC
The DNA here is from genome assembly GCA_949744165.1 of uncultured Eubacteriales bacterium. GTDB lineage: Bacteria > Bacillota > Clostridia > Oscillospirales > Oscillospiraceae > JAMPGF01. Next base: position 17,401 of record CATJWG010000174.1, read on the forward strand.
GATGACGGCCTGTGCCCCCGCTGTGCGAAAGTTCTTTCGTTTATAAAATAAGCAAAAACATCCCCGCAAAAGGGACCAAGCTTCTTTTGCGCCCCACGTTAAAAGCTTCTCAGAGTTTGCGCCCGCAGGCGCAAAAGATAAAATCGTTTTTTCCGGCGGCGTGTACGTAGGAAAAAGCGCTCTGCGCGGAGCGAACGTCGAATCCTTTTCCGCCTTAAACAGCAAAGGGTGAGGCGCAGAACGAAGCGATTCTCTTTCGAAAAAAGGCTCCACCTCTTTTTCGAGACCCCAAGGAGGTTTCTATGCTTTACGCAATAGTCGCCGTTATAGCCCTGATAATCGACCAGGCGGTTAAATACTGGACCACCGCCCACATTGTTCTCAATTCAGGCCAGCACAAGCTCATTCCGGGCTTTATCCACCTGGCCAATGTTCACAACACCGGCGCTGCCTTCAGCTTTATGGAGGGTGCACGCTGGGTTTTCGTGGCACTGTGCGCACTGTTTGTCGCAGCGCTGATATACCTGCTGGTGAACAACATTATCAAGGGCAAAACCGCGCGCTGGATGGCTGTACTTGTTATGGCCGGCGCCGTGGGCAACTGCATTGACCGCATCATAAGCGGCTATGTGGTTGACATGTTTGAGTTTGAATTCAAAATTTTTGGCCAGCAATTCCCCGTTTTTAACGTGGCCGATATCTTCATAACTGTGTGCGGCATTGCCTTTTGCGTGTGCATACTTTTGGAAAAGCCAGAGGACGAAAGGGCAAAGCGGGCCAGACAGGCGGCAGCCAGCAGCGCTGAAAGCGGAAGCCGCGCCGTATTCACAAAGCCAAAGCAGAGCGGCAGCACTCAGGGCAAAGTCACGCCTTTCCCCGGTCGTGGCATCCGTTCGTCCGGCGCCGGCAGCATTGGCTCTGACGACCCCTTTGCCGAGTGGGAGCGCTATGCCGCGTCGAAAAACCCAGGGGTATCCGGAGCGACAAGCAAGTCCTCCGCTCCGCGAAGCACGCCTTCGCTTGACGAGCCGATGTCCCATGTCCGTCCGGCCCCGAAGCCGCCGGCTCCTCCCACAGCTCCGGCAAGTCCGCCGCGTCCCTCCGTTAAGCCCGACACATCCTCCGACGAGCCGAGCTATAACCTGGACGATATTCTTGCAGAATTCCGAGATTTGTGATGGAGACGGAATTTTTTACCGTGGAAACGGCAGGAGAGCGCGTTGACGCCCTCCTGCCTCAGCTTATACCGGATTTGACTCGCTCGGGCGCGCAGAGGCTTATAGAAAGCGGCTGCGTGACTGTAAACGGCGCTGCGGCGAAAAAAAACCTGCGCGTTAACGCGGGCAACATCGTGGGCGTGACGCTGCCGGAGCCGGAGTGCGCTGTGCCCGTGCCGCAGGAGCTGCCGCTGGACGTGGTATATGAGGACTCGGACCTTATCGTGGTCAACAAGGCCCGCGGCATGGTGGTGCATCCCGCGCCGGGACATCCCGACGGCACGCTTGTTAACGCCCTGCTGTGGCGCTGCGGAGACAGCCTGTCAGGCGTCGGCGGAGAGCGCCGGCCTGGCATAGTTCACCGCATAGACAAGGACACCTCTGGCCTCATTATCGCAGCAAAGAACGATTTTGCCCACCGCGCGCTGTCCGCGCAGTTGTCTGACCACACGCTGGCGCGTACCTATGAGGCAGTTGTTTATGGACGAGTGCGTGACGATGACGGGACCGTGGACGCGCCCATAGGTCGCTGCCCGACGGACCGCAAGCGAATGGCCGTGACTGAAAAAAATTCACGTCCGGCTGTAACGCACTATGAGGTCATCACCCGTTACAGTGGCTTCACTCACCTGCGCTGCCGCTTGGAAACGGGACGCACACACCAGATTCGCGTACATATGGAAAGGATGGGCCACCCGCTTTTGGGCGACATGGTGTACGGCCGCAGGTGTCCTGCCAAAGGGCTTGAAGGCCAATGCCTTCACGCGCGCGCGCTGCGCTTCATTCACCCGCGTACGGATCTTACAGTAGAACTGGAAACGCCGCTGCCGGAGTATTTTACGCAGGTGCTCTCAAGGCTCGGCAAGCCTGAGGGCTGACGGCAGAGTAGTCGCGTTCCACGGATAAAAGTCAAAAACTGAGGGGGAAATTTTATGCTCGGAATAATCGTCACCATACTAATAGGCGCCCTGTCCGGCTATCTGGCGGGGCTGATAATGAAGATAAAGGGCGGCTTCTGGTTCAACTGTGTGCTGGGCATAGTCGGCTCATTTATCGGATTCTTTCTGGCCAGTATCATCGGCATCACCGCCTCGCGCGTGAGCATTGGCGGAATTTTGCTGTCCGTTGCGGGCGCATGCCTGCTGATTTGGCTGGTAAGAAAAATAGGAAGCAAAGTGTAAAAAGCATGAAGAAGGCCGCCCATTTGGGGCGGCCTTGGCTTTACCTTATCAGAGCATGTTTTCCGTTCTCTTTATTATCTCATTCTGTACCGCGGGGGTAAGAAGGGTGAAATAGGTGCTGTAGCCTGCCACACGGACAATGAGGTCCTGATAGTCCCTGGGGGTCTCCTGAGCATTTTTGAGCACCTTGTTGTCCACGACGTTGAACTGGATATGCTTGCCGCCGTTGTACATATAGGTCCTTACCAATTCGACAAGCTTTTCAAGGTCGCTGTCGCTTTTCAGGGTACTGGGGTGTATCTTCATGTTCAGCAGTGCGGCGTTAAATGGGGTCTGGTTAATCTTCATCGCGCTGGTCAGTGAAGCGAGCGGCCCCTCGTGGTCGGTCCCCTGGGCTGGGGACATCACGCCGTCGCACAGAGTCTCACCGCAGCAGCGGCCATCCGTGGTTGCGCAGGTATAGGAGCCGCCGGGAGCGTGGGCGGTAATGGACACGCCCGTGGGTCTGGGGGCCTCGCCGTACACCGTGCGGAAGCTCGCGGTTGTCTTTTCCCAGAACTCGTACAGCTCCACGGCTATGTCGTCGGCAAAGCTGTCGTTATTGCCGAACTTGGGCGCCCTGAGACACTCGAGGCGCAAATCCTCATACCCCTCCCAGTCGGACTCTACAGCCTCGAACATGGTGCCCATACTTACCTTTTTGTCCTCAAACACGAGCTTTTTTATCGCGGCCATGGAGTTAGCCACGTTTATCATGCCGATAGGATTGAACATTGAGGCGTTTTCATAGAACATTTTCCTGTCGAACATGTCGCGTCCGCTGGTGATGCCGTCCTTGGTGAAGGCGGAGTGGACCACGTCGCAGAACACCTCGCGCGTTACGCGTATGAGGATGTTATGTTCCTCGTTGTACAGTCCCATGAAATATTTAAGCTGGGTCTTGAAAGCGTCCATGAAGCTGTCAAAGCTCGTGAAGTCCTTCATCTCGCCGGTGCGGGGTCCGAGCTGCTCGCCGGTCTGGGTGAGCACGCCGTTGTGCATTGTGATATCCAGTACCTTCGGCACGATGAACATGCCCAGAGCATTTATTCTCGACTTACCGGGCAGGTTCAGGTCCAGGCAGCCGGCCAAAGCGTAGTCACGAGCGTCCTCAAGGGGTATGCCCTGCTCCACAAGGCCGCCGATGTAGCTCTTGTCGGAGACAAAGGCCGGCATACCAAGGCCAGTACGCACGAGCTCCGCGGCCTTCATAAGCAGGTCCTTCGGAGTGGTATCCGCCACGCGCACGGTAATGGTGTACTGCGGCACACGCACCTCGTAGGCAGCCTGGATTACAAGGTATGACAGCTCGTTTGTCGCGTCGCTGCCGTCGGGCTTCACGCCGCAGATAACGAAATTGTGCCAACGTGCCATGCCGGCCCACTTGTCGCGCTGCTGCGCGCCGCCGTTTACGAAGTTGAACTGCATTATCTTTATGCGCAGGCATTCCAGAAGCTCGAGCACCTCGGCGTCGGTTATCGCGCCGGTCTCGATGTCGTGCTTGTAGTAGGGATACATATACTGGTCGAAGCGGCCGCCGGGGGTAGTGCCGTGGGCAACCATCATCCAGTAGAAATAGAAATTCTGCATCGCATCGCGGAAGTCGCGCGACGGGTTCTCGGCTATCCAGTGGCAGGTGTCCGCCATTCGCAGGAGCTCTTTTTTGCGTGTTTCGTCCGTGGTCCCGGCCGCCTTGGCCGAGCAGGCGTCTCCGTACCGGTGATACATGCGCACCATGGCGCTCAGTGCGATTATCACGGCCTTGAGATACTGGGCCTTGTCGAAGGAATCAGGGTCATGGTAGGTTAGCTTTTGCAGCTCGTCCTCGGCCTGGTGCAGGGTGTGGCTTATTCCCTCCCGGATTATCTTGCCGTAGTCCGGCACGAAAAAGGATAGTCCGATGCCGATGCCCCATCCAAAGCCCGCGCCTCCCGCGCCGCGTCCCTTTTCCTTGTCCTTCCACGGCGGGCAGAGTATGCCAGAGCGAATGAAGGGCCACAGGTGCCAGTCGTCATAAAAGCGGCCCTGCCACTCGTAAATCTGCCGCCCCTGGCCGGCCCAGAAGGAGTCGTAGGAGCGCAGCTCACGCCGGTCGTCGTCGGAAATAACAAACTTTCCTCCGTCGAGCATGGTGTCAAGGTCCGCGTCATCCCAGAACGGCCCCCAGACAGAGGCCTCCATTCCGTGGGGCTGGGACGCCACATTGCCGGCTATAAGCTCGTCGTCGTCAATATATAAAGTGCGCTTGTCGAGGTAATTTGCCGTGGCGTATGCGTTCTTGAGAATCTGTGGCAGACCCTCATGCTCGCGCCAGGACTCGATAAAATACCTGGCCTTTTCCGCGCAGATGGGGTACTTGTCTGTCTTCAGGCTCTGCTGCATCCTGGCTATTCTATCCGTCATGAGAAAATCCTCCGTCTGTGTTATTTTATATATAACATATCATCAAAGCGTCACCGGCGCAACGAAGAAAAAATCGCATTTTCAACAACAATATGCTTGTTGAAAATGCACCTATTGAACAATAAAGATTGAAAAAATAAACAAAATGTGGTAAAATAAATATATTTAGGCTTCCACTATTTTTAATACGGAGACCGGAGGGGCGAGACGCTTGAATAATATCAGTCTGCAATATTTCATTACAGCGGCGGAGGAACAGAACATCACTCAGGCCGCGGCTAAGCTGTTCATCTCCCAGCAGGCGCTGAGCGGGCACATAAAGAAGCTGGAAAAGGCGTACAACGCCGTGTTTTTCGAGCGCAGCCCCAAACTTAAGCTGACCTATCAGGGCGAGAGGATGCTTGCTTATGCCAGACGGGTGGTTGAGGCCGAGCACGACCTTGTGGAAAAGCTGCGCGACGACAGCGAAAACCGCCGCATACGCATGACAATAGGTCAGACCTCTACACGCGGGACCGTGTTCATGCCCACGATAATCGGAAATTATTACAAAATGTTCCCGAACGTGGTGCTGTCAATAATCTCGGGTAACCACGATTACATTGAGAACCAGCTCCAGCTCGGCAAAATCGAGCTGTACATGGGAATGTCGGCCAACACCAATCTGCGCAGCAGCGGAAAAACGCTCTACCGCGACCGGCTGTATTTCATTATCTCCCGCGAGCTGCTCTCCCAAGTGCTCGGCGCAGGAGCGGACGGCTTTGTCGATGCACATCTCCACGGCTGCGACCTCACCGACGCCTGCCGCTTCCCGATGGCCCTGCCGCCAACCACCAGCACACTGCGCACTACCTTCGAAACCATGTTCAACGAGCGCAGCCTCTCGCCCAACATAGTCCTGGAGACGACGGAACACGACATTCTCTTCGACGTGTGCAAAAACGGACTTTGCGGCTGCTTCGTCTCACGCGAGCTGCTTTACAGAAAGATAATGCACAAGAGCCGGCCGTCAAACGTACTGTATTTCCCCGCTGAGGGAATAACGGAGCTGGCGCACTTCAACATAGTCTACGGCAACAGGGAACCCTCCCTGCATGTGCGTTCGTTTATCGATTGCTGCCGCGAGACCATATGGCGCTCCATTGAGGAAATAGACAAGTACCTGGTGTCGGAGAGCACAGTAAACAGTCACGTATATCCTAAAATGTCCGCGTTCTGAGATACAGGGAATTTTGAAAAAGTCCTGATGTATATCGGGACTTTTTTTATGCCCACAACAAAATTATTGTCGAAAATCACACCCAAAACTGTTGGAGTCAGCATTAAATCCGTGGTAAACTCCTAAACATAAAGCACAAAAACCGCAGCGGCATAATTGGGGTTTTTGTTCATTTTATTTTAGTCAGGCAGACAACAGCCGGACTAAGCGCAAAAAACAGAAAAGGAGAATGCAGGCATTGGAAAAGCTGAAAAAAGACCGCCTGTTGGGAATCATTGTCCTTGTCATTGCGGCCTTTTTTGCCTACTTCACTGGCAAATTGGGCTCGACAAACTTTGAGGGCGACCCTGGGCCAAAGATGTTCCCCTACATGGGCTCGATTATCATGGCGTTGTGCGGCATAATTCTCTTGGTAAAACCCGAGAAAAAGGAAAAGGGGAAATTCCTCAGCCGCGATGAGCTTAAGCACGCCGCGCTCCTGTTCGGCATCTACGTGCTGTTCGTTGTAATGATGAAGTATCTCGGCTTTGTAGTAACCGCACCGATTGTGCTGTTTGTCGTGTCATTCCTGTTTTCGAAAATTTCTGACCCCGGCGCGACGGCAAGGGCTCGTGTAATCCGCAGCCTTATCTACTCCGTGGCCGTAACCGCCGCGCTGTATCTGGTATACGTCGTGGCGCTGGACGCGAAGCTTCCCAGCGGCGCGCTGCTCAAGCTGTTCAGATAAGGGAGGAAAAGAAAATGCTCAATTACCTGCTCCAGTCTCTGGGCACCCTGTGCTCGTTTACAGGCATAATGTACATACTCATCGGCTCCATCGCCGGATTACTCTTCGGCTCCCTGCCGGGACTTTCCGGCGGCACGATAATGGTTTTGCTGCTGCCGATAAGCTACAAGATGGACCCCGTGCTGGCTATGGCGCTTTTCATGTCCATACACATCGGCTCAACCTGCGGCGGATGCATCGGCTCAATCCTTCTCGGTATACCCGGCACCAGCGGTTCTATCGCCACGACATGGGACGGCTATGAATTTACCAAGCAGGGCGACCCAGTACGCGCGCTGTCCGCGGCCGTTGTTTGCAATTTCATTGGCACCATACCTTCCATAGTCATCGCCATGGCGGCCTGCCGCACGCTGGCAAACCTTGGCGTTAAGCTTGGCCCCTGGGAATACGCGGCTATGTGCTTCTGCGCGGTGTGCATGGTTATAGGTCTGTCCAAGGGAAACATGGTCAAGGGCTTTGTCGGCGTGGGCCTTGCAGTCCTGATTGCCTCGATAGGTACCGACCCCATAAACGGCAGCGTGCGTCTGACATTTGGTTCGATGGATATGTACAGCGGAGTCAACGTCATCAACATCATGCTCGGTCTGTACGCGGCAAAGCTAATTCTGCTCGAGTACGCCCGCCGGAGCCGCGGCGCAAAAACGAACATAAAAGTCCGGCGCTTCAAGTGGCCCGGCAGGGACCTCAAAGACAACAAAGGCAACATGATACGCTCGTTTGTAACCGGAGCGTTTATCGGCTTTCTGCCCGGGCTGGGCGCGCCGACCTCCACCGTAATCGCCTACGCCAACGAAAAGAGTCTGGCTAAAGACTCAGAGAAGTGGGGCCACGGCGCGATAGGCGGAGTTATCGCGCCCGAAATCTGCAACAATGCCGGAATCGGCGGAGCAATGATACCAATGCTGGCGCTTGGCATCCCCGGCGACGCGATAATGGTCCAGTTTATGGCCGTTATGTCCATTCATGGCATAACCTCCGGACCTATGCTCATGAAAACGAACCCAGACATGGTATACATGCTCTTCACAGCGGCGATGGTCGCGGCAATATTCGTTCTGCTGGTGCAGACTCTGGGTATGCCGATGTTTCCGAAATTCATTTCCTTCCCCTACCACTATCTATATCCGGCAATAATCGTTGTCAGCTTCCTCGGCTCATACATGACCGCCGGCAGCATCTTCGGCGTGGTTGTTACCGTGTGCGCCTGCGCGCTGGGGCTTGCGATGGACTATTTTGCCATACCAATAATGCCGTTTATCATGACCTATATTCTCGCCTCTCTGTTTGAGAAAAACGTACGGCAGGCCATGAACTTCTCGCTCGTGGGTGTACAGGAATTTTTCACCCGTCCCGTGTCGCTGATATTCATTCTCGCTGGGTTGGCCGTACTGGCAATACATTTTGTAAAGCCTCTTATAAGTAAGGTCAGGGAGTGAGCCGGAACCAATTTAAAGAGTACCGCGGCAAAAACCGCGTACCAATAAAACAAGGAGGACCAATGAAATGAAAAAGAGTATAGCTATTATTCTCGCGCTTGTGATGCTTCTTGCTCTGTGCGCCTGCGGTGACACAGGCAACAGCAGCAATACCCCCGCCCCGGCAAGCACCCCTGCTCCCGCGGATAACAACGCCCCCGCAGACAATATCCCTCCGTCCGACGATAAGCCGGAGATAAGCTGGCCGACTGACACCGTGACGGTTTACGTTCCTGCCGACGTCGGCGCGCCGCTGGACCTGGCCACACGAGTTCTGGTTGACTGGCTGACTGAAAAAACCGGCGGCACCTTCGTGGTGGAAAACGACGCTGCCGGAGGCGGCGCACGTGTCGCCAACCTCACCACCCAGGGAGAGAAGGACGGCACCGTACTCATGTCCTGTGGTTGCGGACAGCTTATCTCCTCATACAATGGCACCTGGGACATCAGCCTTGCCAATCCCGAACAGTTCAGTATAATCGCACCGAATATTGGTCAGGCTCTGCCCTCTGGCGGCGTGTTCGTCACACAGCCCGACGCACCTTATAACAGTATTCCCGAGCTGGTGGAGTATGTCGAGGCTAACCCGAATACCGTCACTGTAGCCGTTGTCATGGGCACCCCGCATGAGGTGCGGCTCAAGCTCATAACCGAGCACTACGGCATCTCCGACAAGGTCCGCTGGGTCTCCTGCACTAACAACGACGCGCTTACCGGCCTGCTCGGCGGCACTATAAATCTCGGCTGCCTTACTGAGACCGTAGGCCCGCAGTATGTTGCCGACGGCAGCCTCAAGGGTCTGCTCAACAGCCGCACCGAGCGCGGCTACGCCGATGATGAGCTCAAGGAAACTCTCGACTCCATCCCCATAGTACCTGATATCATCGGCGGCGACTGTGAAAGCCTTGTCATCGCCTGGCCGATGCTGGTTGTCGGTCCCGGCGGCATGGACGACGAGCTTTGCAAGTACATCAACGACTGCATCGCCGACATAATAAACAGTGAGGAGTACATGGAACGCGTGTACGGCCTTGGCGGCACGAACACCTACCAGCCCATGACGGTTGAGGAAATCCGCCAGGTCGTCGCCGACGCCGACGCTCAGCTCGCGGAAATCTGGGCCAATTTTGAAGGCTGAAAGAAATAGAAAAAGGGACCGCTCCGCGGCCCCTTTTTTGAGAAGGTTTTGCCCCGCCGCGAGACTCTATTGTCCCGTCCCGCAATAAGGATGAGACAGGCAGTCGCACTCCTTACGCAGAGCATCTTCCTTGTTCTAAGTGGGCAAAAATCGAGTTCGAGATAGGCATAATCACTAAAACACCGTATAAATTTTCTGCAAAAACTACATATTTACATTTCAGCAGCAGAAAGGTTTATTATGATGGTATAAAACGGAAAATTAAATTTGGAGGTCAGTTATGGACACCCTGGAGCGAATAGAGAAGATAAAAAGGCGCGTGATAGTTGACCGCTATCCCATCTGCATAGAGAAATTCCGCATTACGCTGGACGTGCGCGAGCACAGCCGCAACGACCATATCATGATTCAGCGCGGCAAAATACTGCGTGCCTGCGCTGAGCGCATGCCCATAGCCATAGGCGAGGAGGAGCTTATTGTAGGCATTGCATCAAGCAAGCACATGGGGCTTGAGATTGACCCAGACTACGGCATTTGGCCGCAGAATGAGATAGATTCGCTCAAGGCTGACGGCTATCTCATAGACCCCCAGGACGAGAAGGACCTGCAGGAGCTCAACAAGCGCTATCAGCCCGACACGCTCATAGGCCGCATGGGAGACGTGCTTTATAACGAGCCGCGCATCATGAACATGCTGCGCGCAGGGCTCATTCTGCCGCCGTGGAAGGATAAGCGCAGCGAGCGCGGGGTCGGCGGCGGCTACGCGCAGTCCGGTCTCGGCCTTGGCCCGTCGCTGGTGCTGCTGTGTGTGGAGTACGACAAACTAATTAAAAACGGCACACGCGAGCTTATCCGTCAGGCAAGAGAGGAGCAGGACAAAATTCGCTTCTCCGACATGGAAGCGCTCGACAAGCACCGATATTACGACGCCGTGGTCATGGCCTTCGAGGCTATGGAGATTTTGGCCGGACGCTATGCCGCGCTGGCAAGGGACATGGCGAAAAAGGAGACTAATCCTGAGCGCCGGGCCGAGCTCGAGCAGATTGCCGAGACCTGCGCGAGAGTGCCGATGTATCCGGCGCGCTCCTTCCGTGAGGCGGTGCAGTGCTTCTGGTTCCAGGTTCTGTTCCTCAGCCCGAGCACCACGCTGCCCGGTGGGCGCTTTGACCAGTACATGTACCCCTACTACAAGCATGACCTCGACGCGGGTCTCATAACGCGGGAGCAGGCTACGGAGCTGCTGTGCCTGCTGCGTCTTAAGGACATGGAGCTCAACCGCACCTCCGGCAGCGAGCTGCGCAAGAAAAACTCCGGCATGGCCAAGTGGCACAACTACACCATCGGCGGCGTAGACCCAGTCACGGGCGAGGATGCGACCAACGACCTGACCTATATGCTCATTGACTCGGCCATGATAACCAAAACGCCGCACTTTACCCTAACGCTGCGCGTACATGAGAAAACGCCTCCGGAGCTGATGGAAAAGTCGCTGGAGTGCGTGCGCCTCGGCCTCGGAATGCCGGCCTTCGTCAGCGACGGATCCTACACGGCGACCTTCGCCTCGCGCGGCTGTCCGCTGGAGTTCGCGCGCGACTTCGTCATGACTGGCTGTCTGGACGGCAATCTTCCCGGCAAGTCCCGCACCGGCCCCGTGCCTATGGTGACCTTCCCGCTCATTTTCGATATCTTCCGCCACGGAGGAATTGACGTTAAAACAGGACTGCGCGTCGGTCCGAACTGCGGCAGCTTCGCGGACTTCAAAAGCTACGATGAGCTCTTCGCAGCGCTGAGCGAGGAGATAAAGTACATTCTCGGCCTCGTGTGCGAGAAGAACAACGTCGAGCTGGCCATAACGCAGGAAATACTTTTCGACCCTCTGCGCAGCGCGCTGATGTATCAGGGCATTGAGTCCGGCAAGGACACATGGAAGCGCGTGATGCCCTTTGAAAACTGCGCGGTGGTCAATCCCATAGGCATGGTAAACCTCGGCGACTCTCTCGCTGCGATAAAGAAGCTGGTGTTTGACGAAAAGAAATACACCCTTGCCGAGCTTCAGGCAGCCCTGGACGCCGACTGGGCCGGCTATGAGGACATGCAAAGCGACTTCCTTCACGCCCCGAAGTACGGCAACGACATTGACTACGTGGACAACATCGTCTCTGAGTGCTACAAGCTGCTCAACGACACGGTGGCTGGACTGCCTAACATTCTCGGACGGCCGACGATTGCCACAGGCATATCGATAACCTCACACCAGCCCGGCGGCCAGCTCACCGGAGCCACTCCAGACGGCCGAAAGGCCGGCACGATTCTCGCCGACGGCACAACCTCACCCATGCACGGTATGGACACCTGCGGTCCGACCTGCGTGTTCAAAAGCGCGATGAAAATTGACCAGGACCCCATGCAGGCCACACTGCTGAACATGAAGTTCCACACCACCGCGCTGAAAACAAGCGCCGATCTGGCAAAGTTAGGCGCGATGATAAAGGCATATCTGACCCATGGCGGCAAGCAGGTGCAGTTTAACGTCGTTGACCAGGAGACGCTCAAAAAAGCGCAGGAGAGACCCGAGCAATACCGAGATCTCGTGGTGCGCGTGGCCGGCTACAGCACCTATTTCGTAACGCTGTCCAAGGCAATGCAGGATGAGGTGATAGAACGCACCTCCATGGGCCTGTGAGCACACGTCCACAGCAAGGGAGACCGATGAAATGACTGAAAACTACATGGAAGTAACCGCTCCGATATTCAACATCCAGAGCTATTCCATACATGACGGACCGGGCATAAGGGTGACGGTGTTTATCAAGGGCTGTCCACTGCGCTGCCTGTGGTGCGCCAATCCCGAGTCAAATCTGGCACGTCCTCAGCTCATGACATATATCGCCAAATGCACCGGCTGCGGCCGCTGCCTTGGCTCCTGTCCTGAGAAAGCCATCTCCATAGGTTCAAAAGACGGGAAGGTGGCCGCGCTGACCGACCGAACGCTGTGTACAGAGTGCGGAGCGTGTATCTCCTCCTGTCCTCAGGAGGCGCGCGAGCTGGCCGGCAAGGAAATGACGGTACGGCAGGTGCTGGAAAAGGTGGAACGCGACAGGCTGTTCATCGAGACGAGCGGCGGCGGAATGACGCTCTCGGGAGGAGAGTGCCTCATGCATCCGGAATTTTCCGAGGCGATGCTGCACGCCGCGCACGAGGCGGGCTTCCACACAGCCGTGGAGTCCTGCTCCTTCGCCCCCAACGATGTTGTCGAGCGCGTGTTCTCCCTGGCTGACCTGTGTCTGCTGGACATAAAGCACATGGATTCCATAACGCACAAAAAGCTCACGGGCGTGCCCAACGAGCTGATACTCGACAATATCCGCTATACCTATCACATTCTGAAAAAACAGGTGATAGTACGCGTCCCGACCATCCCCGGCTATAACGACTCTGAGGCCAACATCACCGCCACGGCCCGCTTTGTGGCGCAGAAGTTGGGAAACGACGTGCCTGTACACCTGCTGCCCTACCACCGTTTGGGAGAATCGAAGAACGAGAGCCTTGGCAAGGATATGGACCTGTCGATAGAGGTCCCCTCCGACGAGCACATGCAGTGGCTGCTGGAAATTGTCAAAAATTTTGGGCTGGACGGACAAATCGGCGGATAATTACAAAAAAACGGAAGCTGCAAGGCTTCCGTTTTTTGTTCGAATCTGTTATCATAGAAGTCGTTAAAGAATACGAGGGAACGAATATGAATAAAAAAACACTTATAACGGATTTTACCTCGGGCTGTGTGCCGAAGCAGCTCGGTATTTTCATGCTGCCGTTTATGGCCTCAAACGCCATGCAGGTGCTCTACTCGCTGGTGGACATGATTATCGTCGGACGCTTTGTGGGAAAAAGCGGCCTGTCCGCCGTGTCACAGGGCAGTATGCTTATGATATTCGTCACATGCATCTGCATGGGCTTTTCCACGGGCGGGCAGATTATAATCTCGCAGTTCATAGGCGCGGGCCGGCAAAAGGAGCTCGGCAAAATAATCGGCACGATGTTCACGAGCATGATAATTCTCAGCCTTGCTCTGACGGCTCTGGTCCTTGTACTAAGAAATTTCGCTCTGGACCTTATCAGCATACCTGATGAGGCGCGGGACATGGCAATGGATTACATTGTGATATGCGGCGCAGGCACCATCTTCACCGGCGGCTACAACCTCATATCCTCGATTCTGCGCGGTATGGGAGACTCTCGACATCCCTTCATCTTCATCACTATCGCTTCGGCTGTGAACCTGATTTTGGATTTGCTGTTTACGGGCTTTCTGGGATTTGGCGTCGCTGGAGCTGCGACGGCCACGATTTTAGGACAGGCGGTGTCGGTGGTCGTATCGCTGCGCCTGCTCTACCGTCGCAGGGCGGAGTTTTACTTTGACTTTATGCCAAAAAGCTTCCGGCCGGACGCACCTCTGTTCGTGGAGATTTTCCGCATGGGCGTGCCGCTGGCGCTCCAGGCTTGCGCTATAAGCATCTCAATGATGTTTGTAAACCGCTTTATAAACACCCTTGGTGTCACTCCCTCGGCTACCTTCGGCACTGGAATGAAGCTTGACGACATCTCAAACAAGCTCACTCAGGGTGTACAGTACGCCGCCGCGCCGATGATTGGCCAGAACATCGCCGCAAAAAAGCACGGACGGGTCAAGTCCGTGTTCGGCTGGAGCCTTGTCCTGTCCAGCGTTGTGTCGGCCTGCTTTGTGCTCTGCTATGTGCTCATTGGCAGGGAGATGTTCTCGCTTTTCATCAGCGACGCGGATGTGCTCGACCTGTCGCACGTGTTCATAAGCGCAATACTGTGGACCTTCCCCGGTATGGTGCTTATGCGCTCAACACACGCGCTTCTCCAGGGAACGGGGCGCACGACAATAATCATGGCGCTGGCCTTTGCCGACGCAGGGTTGAGGCTGGTACTCAGCTACCTGTTCGGCATAAGCTGCGGCATGGGTTTTTACGGTTTTGTGCTCGGCTTCGGTCTCGCTCCCTACGGCGTGGCCCTGCCGGGGCTGATATATTTCTTCATGGGCCGCTGGAAAACAGCAAGGCTGTCCTCGGACAGTGATTTTGAAATGACTCAGGAGGCGGAAAATGGATAGGAAAAAGCTTATAGGAGAAATCGTGGACCTTGAATGGGATATGTTCCAGCGGGTACACAACAACGGAGGCCGCGCCTCCTGTCAGAACGACAGCGAGACCTTCTACGGAATGCGCTGCGGCCAGTTTCTGGCCTGGGAGACGCCGGTGCTGGAAAGCTACGCGCGGGACCTGAAATCAGCTCAGGGGTCCGGACGCAACCTGCTCGCAGAAAAATACCTGCGCATGATGGAGAGCACCTTCCCTCAGGAGTACGAGCTTCAAAAGGACCGTCTGCCGGAGGTGAGCGAGCGCGCCGCGCGGCTGGCGGAGGAAATTTGCATTGAGATGATTGTTCAGACGGCGGCTGTGCGCGATAGCTTTCCGCTTGTCGGCGGGGCTGGCCGTCCGCTTTACAGCAGCGAGGACCGTCCCGGCGATACCTCAGTTGAGACCTATCAGCGCGGCGAGTTGCTTACCTACTCGGAAACGACGCTTGAGCTGCTGCACGCCCAGGTCTTTGAGATGAAGGCGCGCGGAGAGAGCCTTGCCGCGGCTGAGCTGGAAAACTCGGTGTGCCATTACGGATACGAAAGCATACAACAGGCGGAGGACTGTCTCCGCTCCAGACAGGGAGGTTAAAAAATGACAGCACAGGAAATTTTGGAAAAATATGACACGCTGGCAAAAAGCGCGGGAGACGGGGAGGCCGAGCATTTTCTCGCAGAACAGTGCACCGGCTACGACGAGGCCGCGCCGGAGGATTTGACGGGGCGCGCCGCGCTGTACAACGAGCTCGGCGGCTTTTACTGCGCCGCAGGCAGCTACGAAAAGAGCGAGACGTCCTTTAACAAGGCGAAGGAACTGCTTGACGGCAGCGCGGAGCTTCGCTGCAGCGACAGCCGCGCCGCCGTCCTGGAAAACCTCGGCAGCCTTTACAGGCTTACCGGACAGTACGACAGGGCGCTTGAACAGTTTAACGCTGTTAAGGAGATATACGACGAGGTGGAGGTGCCGCACGAGCTCTACGCGGCCTGTATCAGCAACATCGGCCAGGTATATCTTGACGCCGGTCAGGCTGAGGAGGCTGAGGAGTTTTTCAGGGGAGCACTGGCCATAGCTCAGACAGAGCCAGCGGATGAGCTGATGATGGGCACAAGTCTGGGCGGCATGGCCTCAGCCCGGCTGCTGCGCGGGGATGCCGCGGGCGCGGCGGAGCTTCTGCGCCGTGCGGGAGCACATTTCAACGTGCTGGGAGGTCAATATACCGAGGCGGGAGAGTATTTCATAACAACGGCAGACGAGCTTGAGGGCATAGGCAATGAAGGCGCTTGAACTCAGCCGGAGATACTATTTTGACTGCTGCGAGCCGGTTTTGCGCAAGGAAGTGCCCGAGCTTCTGCCGCGCCTTGCCGCAGGGCTTGTGGGCGAGGGCTCGGAATGCTTCGGCTGGGACGACGAGCTCTCGCGTGACCACGACTGGGGACTGCGTGTGTGCCTGTTTTTCCCTGACGCACAGCTCCGCGAGCACGGAACTGCCCTGCTCGCGGCGATAGATAAGTTTCCACGCGAATACGAGGGCTTTCACCTCTGTCCGCCGGTACAGGGCCTCAAGCGCGGTGGGCTGTATGGCGTTGGCGAATTTTACGCACAGACCATAGGCCGTCCCTGCGCTCCCGAGACGGCGCGCCAGTGGCTGTCCGTGCCCGAGGTCAGCCTTGCCGCGGCGGTAAACGGCGAGGTTTTTGCCGACCCCTTGGGTGAGTTTTCCGCTGTGCGTAAAAAGCTGCTGGCAGGCTATCCGCGGGACGCGCGGCTGCGCATGCTGGCCCTTCACGCCGCCCTGGCGGGGCAAACGGGGCAGTACAACATGCTTCGCGCGAGCCGCCACGGAGAGGCTCTGGCCTCCAAGGCCGCAAAATTCAAATTCATTGAGCACGCCGCGGCTATATTTTTCCTGCTGCGCGGGCGCTACCGACCCTTTTACAAGTGGCTCTACCGCGCCCTGCGCGAGCTGCCGGGCGGCGGGAGTATGCACTCGCTCTTGTTGGAGCTGGCTCAATCGGACGATATTCGGCGCGAGTGTTCCCTGACCGAGAGCGTGAGTGCCGCGCTCATCGCCGAGCTGCGCGACGGTGGCCTGAGCGACAGCGGCAGCGATTTTCTCATGGACCACGTACCTGAGCTTTTAGGACGCATTGAGGATACAGAGCTGAAAGGCGAGCCGCTTTCCCTGCTGTGAGAGGTGGGACGTTGAACAGGATTTTACTTGTTGAGGACGACGCCGCGCTCGGCCGCGGCGTCTCGCTGGCATTGCAGGACGCGCAGACCGCGCTCACTCATTGCCGCACACTTTCTCAGGCGCGGCAAACGCTCGAGCGGGAGAGCTTTGACCTGCTCATATTGGACATAAACCTGCCCGACGGCAGCGGCACGGAGCTTTTACGCGAGTTCAGGCTTAAAAGCTCCGTGCCGGTAATACTGCTCACAGCCAACGACCTGGAAACGGACATCGTCTACGGCCTTGAGTCCGGCGCGGACGACTATATCACCAAGCCATTTTCTCTCGCTGTTCTGCGCTCACGTGTGAAGGTTCAGCTCCGGCGCGAGCGCGCGTCTCACTCGCCCGCCGTGGAGCAGGACGGATTTTATTTCGACTTCGACAGCATGGATTTCCGTAAAAATGGGCAAAGCGTGGAGCTGAGCAAGACAGAGCAGAAGCTCCTGCGCGTGCTGGTGTCCAGCCGCGGTGTGACGCTCTCGCGCGCTGAGCTTGTTGACCGCGTGTGGACCGACGGAGCGCAGTACGTGGATGAAAACGCGCTGTCGGTGACGGTCAAACGCCTGCGCGGTAAGCTCGAGGACGAGCCCGGCGCGCCGAAATATCTCAAAACGGTGTACGGCATCGGCTATGTCTGGTGCGCGCCGGAGCGTGGCGGTGAGGGGCTATGACGATTTATGTGTGTCTGGCCGCTGCTTTAGCTGCCGCCGTGGTGATAATTTACGACCGACTCCAGACCGCGCGCACCATGGACCGGTTTGAGCAAATGCTCGACGAGGCCGCGAGCGGACGGTTTGAGGTCTTGCGCTACAACGAAAGCCGCATGTCCAGCATAGAGAGCCGCATGGCGGATTATCTCGCAGCCGCGGCGCTCTCCGCACAGGAGCTTCAGGCCGAGCGCGACAAAATAAAAACGCTCATCTCCGACATCGCCCACCAGACACGCACGCCCATAGCCAATGTGCTGCTCTATACCCAGCTTCTGCTTGAGCAGGAGCTGGACACTGACAGCCGCGAGTGCGCCGCCGCTCTGAGCGATCAGGCGGAAAGGCTCAAAAGCCTTATTGACACACTCATAAAAACCTCCCGCCTTGAAAGCGGAACGCTGGACCTGCACCCTCGGCAAGGTGAGCTTGCGCCATTGCTGACCTCCGCCGCGGCACAGTTCACACACGCTGCAGCGGAAAAGGGGTTGTCGCTGACCGTGCTCCCCTGCGGCGATACGGCGGTTTTTGACCTGAAGTGGACGCGCGAGGCGCTGTGCAATCTGCTGGACAACGCAGTGAAGTACACCCCCTCAGGCGGGAAAATTACGCTGTCGGTACAGCCCTACGAGCTCTTCTGCCGCGTTGACGTATGCGACACCGGCCCCGGCATCCCCGAACAGGAGCGTCCGAGGATTTTCCAGCGCTTTTATCGCGCGGAAAACACCTGGGAGAGCGAGGGCGTCGGTGTTGGGTTGTATCTGACGCGCCAGATTATGGAGTGTCAGGGCGGATTTGTGAAGGTTTACTCCAACGTAGGCCAGGGCAGTATGTTTTCGCTTTTCTTACCTAAATAGAGGACCCGTTGGGTCCTCTATTTAGTCAGAAGGACTCGCTCCGTTCTGCGCCTCAGCTCCCGCTCTCCGGTCGGGAGCTTCGACGCTCACTCCGCACAGAGAGTTTTTTGTCAGGCGCATATTCTGACAAAAAACGATTGAATTTTATTTCGCCGCTCCGGCGGCGAGACTCTACGAGATCTTTTAAATTGAAATCTTGCAAAACTGTTAGATTTGAGAAAGAACATGGAAAGATTCATATGTTAAAGTCTGTAGTGTCAAAAAGCATTGCAGACTTTTTCCATGGAGGCGAAACATTATGACAGTTCTTGAGACAAAGGATTTACGCAAGACCTACGGCGCGGGAGAAGCGCAGGTACACGCACTCGCGGGAGTGAACATGTCCGTCGAAAAGGGTGAATTTGTAGCCGTGGTTGGCACATCGGGCTCGGGCAAGTCCACACTGCTGCACATGCTCGGTGGACTGGACCGTCCGACCTCCGGCACCGTGAGTGTGGACGGACGGGAGCTCGGCTCAATGGCCGACGAGGAGCTGACCATCTTCCGCAGGCGAAAGATAGGCTTTGTATTTCAAAACTATAATCTTGTGCCTGTACTGAGCGTATATGAAAATATCCTCCTGCCAATACAGCTTGACGGCCGTGAGCCTGACGGGGAGTATGTCGGTCAGATAATCGACACTCTCGGTCTGGAAAGCAAGCTAAAAAATCTGCCGAACAATCTCTCCGGCGGACAGCAGCAGCGTGTGGCCATAGCCCGCGCGCTGGCAGCAAAGCCGGCTATTATTCTGGCCGACGAGCCCACCGGCAACCTCGACAGCCACACAAGCACAGACGTGATGGGGCTTTTAAAGGTTACAAGCGGACGCTTCGGACAGACCATTGTGATGATAACCCACAACGAGGAAATTGCGCAGATGGCAAACCGCATCATCCGCATTGAGGACGGCCTTATCGTGGAGCGGAGGTGAGGGACATGGTAAAGGTATCCAACCGCCGCTGCGTGCGCCGGCTCGGCCTGCGCAGCATGGGCGCCGCGCGCGCCCGCAACCTCATCGCCGTGCTGGCAATCGCCCTGACGACGGTGCTGTTCACCTCGCTTTTCACCATCGCCGCGTCGATAAACTACTCCTTCCAGCAGCAGAACTTCCGTCAGGCCGGCGGCGACTTCCACGGCACCATAAAGGGGATAAGCCATGAGCAGGTGGAGCGGTTCCGCACCGACCCGCTCATAAAGGAGAGCTTTGCCCGCCTTTTCGTGGGCATGCCCAGCGACCCGCCCTTCAACAAGTCCCACGTGGAGGTCAGCTACATGGAGCCGGCCGCGGCGCCCCACTATTTCTGCGCGCCGGAGCAGGGCCGCCTGCCGCTGGAGGGCACAAACGAGGCCGCCACGGACACCCGGGTGCTCTCACTTTTGGGCGTGGAGCCGGAGCTGGGCGCGGAGTTTACCATATCGTTCTACATCGACGAAAACACCAGTGACCGGAAGCTGGTCACGCGCACCTACACCCTATCGGGCTGGTGGAGCTATGACAGCGTGTGCGTCGCCAGCAATGTGCTGCTGCCCCGCTCGGAGGCAGAAGAGCTGTGCGCTATGAGCAGCGGCGACCCATATTCCATGACCGGCGACTGGAACCTGGACATGATGTTCAAAAATTCCCTGAGCATCCGCGAGGACATAAACGCCGTGCTGGCGAAATACGGCCTTCAGAGCGAGGACCCCGACGCGGACAACTACCAGAGAATTGGCGTCAACTGGGGCTACTCCGGTGCGCAGTTGAGCGCGAAATTCGACACGGGCACGGCTCTGGCAATCGCCGCGGTGCTGCTGCTGATAATCCTCACGGGCTATCTTATCATCTACAACGTGTTCCAGATATCCGTGAGCAACGACATCCGCTTTTACGGTCTTTTGAAAACCATCGGCACCACTGGGCGGCAGCTCAAGCGCATTATCCGCCAGCAGGCACTGCTTCTCAGTCTGATAGGAATCCCCATTGGCCTTGTGCTGGGCTTTTTCGTGGGCAACAAGCTCACGCCGGTTATCATGAGCCAGCTCAGCTACAAAAACGTGTTCGTGAGCTTCAACCCCTGGATTTTCATCGGAGCGGCACTGTTCGCGCTTGTCACAGTGCTTATTTCCTGCGCGAAGCCCGGACGCATGGCCGCGCGGGTGTCGCCCGTGGAGGCGGTGCGCTACGCCGAGGGCGGAGCCATCACGGGAAAACGTAAGGAGCGCGCAGCGAAAAAGGGTGCGTCCCTGCCCGCCATGGCCTGGGCCAATCTGGGCCGCAGCCGCGGCAAGACGGCCGTGACCGTCATCTCCCTGACCCTGGCGGTGGTACTGCTGACGGTGACCTACACCTTCTCCCTGGGCTTTGACATGAACAAGTACCTTGCCCGCAACGCCGACGCGGATTTCATCCTTGGCGGCGCGGACTACTTTCAGAACAGCAGCGGCTTTCGCACCACGGATGACGCGGTGCCGGAGAGCGTGATTGCCGACGTGAACGCCCGTGGCGGCATTGAGGAGGGCGGACGCATCTACGGCGGCGTTTCCTCCATAAAGCAGTTTGTCACCGAGGACTGGTTCCGCCAGAGCTGGGGAACCTTCAACAGCGCAGAGACCGTGGACATGGTGATTAAGGGCACGGACCGTCTGCCCAACGGGCTTTTAGAGACCGGCGTACAGATGTATGGCATGGAGGACCTGCCGCTGAGCCTGCTGGAGCTGCTGGAGGGCGACCTTGAGCCCCTTAAGGACCCCTCGCAGAAAGCCATCGCCGCCGTGTTCCTTTCCAACGACTACAGAGAAACCCAGTGGGGCAGCAACTGGGCCCGGCTGGGTGACACGGTGACTGTCCGCTATGTCTCCGAGACGGAGTATTTCTACCGGGACACCGGTGAGGTCTTTGAGGATGTAGA
>CATJWG010000175.1 GCA_949744165.1 uncultured Eubacteriales bacterium
ACAGTCCTCGCCGTGACTATGAACACATCCGAGCGTAAAACAGCTCTCGTCATGGACGTGAGCGCAGGCATCCGGCTGCTTTTCCTCCCCCTCGGCAGTCTCTTCACCGTCGAAATAGCAGTCTGTGGAGTGAACGTGAGGGCAAGCCTCCGTATAACAGCCCTCGTCGTGAATATGAGCGCAGACGGTTGCAAAACACGCATCATCGTGCTCATGACCACACTCATGGCCCTCCATGCGCTCGGTATATCCGCAGCCCTCATCGTGAATATGACTGCACGGACGTCCCTCTGCATCCTGAATGTATCCGCAGGCCTCATCATGAACGTGTCCGCACTGTGCGGCAGCGCTCTCCTCACCGTTCCGCTCCGGTTCATCACCTTGCTGAGCGTCTGCCACAGCAGGAGCGCCGTCAACGGTCAGGCCGCTCACTGGCGAGAGCAGCAAAGCCAGACATAAGACCACAGATATGGAAAACTGTACGCCTAAAATTCTTTTTCTCATATAATTGCCTCCATGAAAAGCGTATTTCTTCCGAAACAACGCTGTTTTTACCGCTCCGACGTCGCAATGACAAATGGCCTGAGCCTGGGCAGCTGCGCGAGCCTGCACGCAAGCGTTTCTGGATTGGCCGGCTTGAAAATACATCGCTCGAGCGGAATGCCCATCTGCTCAAGGCTTTTGCCGTTTTCTCCGGTGACAAAGAATATTTCCGTTTCCGGAAATTCCGCGTGAACAGCTTCCGCCAGGGCCAGACCATTCATGCGTGGCATTTCCACGTCTGTGAACAGAATGTCGCATGGCCGTCCGCGGATAGCGGCCAAAGCCTCCTCCCCGTCTGCGAAGCCACACACCACCGCCTCCGGCATAACTGTGGCAATAACCCGCTTTAGCACCTTGATGTTTAGTTCAACATCATCAGCCACAAAAATCAGCATTTTGTCCCTCCAAACCGGCAGATACAACATAATTTCTCTTATGTTGTAATCCGGCACACAAGAAGGAACAAATTCAGTTCAATGCAAAGGCGCCTCCGTCATAGCAAACCCTGGCGGAGGCATAAGCAATTAAGCGGGGCAGAAAATTCTCTTCGACCCCGCATGTTTTCATGCTATTTGCAAAAAAGTATTGAAATTTCGGATGCAAATCGTTATAATGAGCTATGTATAAAAATGCTGAGTACGGTATGGATTACAACATAAGAGAAATTATGTGATAATCAACCCCACACGTTCCATCTGACGGGCGTGCACCATCCCGCTTTCGGCAGTGTAGATTCTGGTAGTGCTGACGTTAGAGTGACCCAGGATGTCTGCAAGCCGTGATAAATCCTTTTCCTGCGCATAATATGTCCGCGCGAACAGATGCCGGAGGTTGTGCGGAAATACCTTATCCTTCTCCACGCCCGCACTCTGGCACAGTGCTTTCATATCTCTCCATATATTCGAGCGATCCAGCGCCTTGCCCGTTCGGGTGGTAAACACCGCCCCTGCGGTCTTTTTTTGTCTGCGGCAGTATTTTTTCAGCAGGCGGCACAGTCTGTCAGGGAGAAAAACCGTGCGCCGCTTGCCCTTGCAGCTAATCTCGGCGCGCCCTTTGCATGCCGCCTCCACGGTAATAAATTTCAGTTCCGACACTCTTATGCCGGCGCAGCAGATGGTTTGCAGGACAAGGGACAGTCTCTCGTTGTTCTGATGCTCCGCCGTCCTGACCAGACGTGCGTATTCGCCGCGGGTCAGCTCCCTGTTCTCGTCCATAAAGAGAGCCTTTTGTATTTTCAGCGGCTTGACCGTCATCTCGTGCCAATTCATGAAGGAAAGAAAGCCGTTGACTGCCGCAAGCATGGAATTGACGGTAGCCGGCGCATACGTCTCAGTCAGCCGGCGTTTCCAGTCAATCAGAGATATCTTGTCCAACGGCCGTCCATCCAGATACTCCAGCAGTGCGGCAAGGTCGTGGGTATACTTTTGAATAGTGGCGGCGCTTCGCTCCTGCTCCCGAAGATGCTTCATATAGCCGTCTATGAGGCTTTCAGTAAGCTCGGCCTTTTTCTTTATCATAAATGCGTTCCTCCTTTTGCTGATATGGTTTATTATAACGTCCCTGCGCTTAATCATTCAGAAAACATATTTACACCGCAAGCACGTCCCGCCCGGCTCGCCCGCGCCGCTTTTTATCAGCCTGAAAAAGTGAAACGCGTAAGCACTTGCTTTGCAAGAACTTACGCGTTTTTCCCATATTCTCAAAACAACAAGCGCATGATACCAAAGTATCATGCGCTTGCACTACAGGTGTTGTTTTTATAATGTTAAAGCTTTTAATGGCGCCTTTATCTTAATTTGATTTCAGCTTCCCTTAAAGAAGGAGATTATCTTGTCAATAAAGTCACCTATACTGTTGACGATGCTTTTCACCGTCTCAGCTATACCGGATACCTTTTCCTGAGCCTCAGCAAGGCGCTTTATCGTGTTCTGAACATACTCCACCTTCTCACGCAGCTCGTCGCTGTTCATCTTCTCCAGCGCGCGGCAGAGCGTAACAAGCTGGTCAAGCTGGCTGTCCTTGAGGGTGATGCCATACTGTGTGGCGATGACCTCTATCTCCGATTTGATTTCCTCGTCGCTCATCTCCCTCGTCTCGTCAAGGATGAGCTTTATCTCGTTTACTATCGTAACCGCATCATAGCTGCCTATCTCGTCGGCCAGCTCGCCGGTTATCACAAGCTCCTGAGTGCTCACAAGCTTGGCAATCTCGTCGAGCTCCTGACCGCTGATGTCCTCATACGCCTTATAGATGCCTGTGAGCGCCGCAGTGCCGCTGACCTCAAACGGGGCCGCAACGATTATCTTCGCGTTGTCTATGCCTGCGGTGACAAGCGCATTTATGAACATCTCCTGCGTACACCAGGTCAGATTCTGCGTCTGTATCTGAAGCCCTTCTCCCTCTGGGAGAATCTCAACATATATGCAGGAAATGGAGTTTGTTCCAATGATAGAGCTGTCCACCAGGCCGTCAAGATACTCGCGCTCCTCGGCGTTGGTCACGGTCAGCTCCCTGACGCTGCCGCGCTCGACGCCGAACATGTCGTACACCTGTGCGGTCTGCTCGTCCGTGAGGTCAGCGCCGATAACTGCGCGTGCCTCTCCCTCGGCTACACCCCCGTCAGCCATAACAGGCGCGGCAGCGCAAAACATAAAGCACAGACACAATATCAGCGCAATGCTTCTTTTTTTCACAACGTCTCAATCCTTTCGTAACAGAATACTTTAACACCGCGCAAAACACGGTCAGCTTATTATAGTACATTCAAGCATAACATATAATAAACTCGAATTGTGTAGTATTTGTAAACTGCGCGTAAACAATTTTGTTTTCTCCAAAGTGCACCTCTATCTCTCTGCAATACCGATTTAACGCTTTGTCACGTTAAATTTCACAACATATAGTGGTTGTTGGCCCAAAAAACTATAAAATAATCCACTTGAAATGTGTACGGGTATCATTTATTATACTTGTATATCAATTTAATATGCCATACGAAGCTTGCAGGAAAGTAATTTCGTGTTTTGCGAAATTTGCCGAAGGAGTAACGCTCTCAGGAGTCCGTGATGGGCAGAGACTGTAGGTGGATGGGATTCTGGAGAAGCCCGCGTAGAGCGTGGGGGCCGAAGGTGCAAAGCGCAAGCAGCGTTAATCTCTCAGGCAAAAGGACAGAAATTTTCAGCGGCTTATTGGGGAAAGCCGTTTGGGTTGTCGTTGTTGGGAGCGTGCCGTTTCGGTGTGCTCCTGTGTTTTATACGCTTTTCTGGCGGTGGCAGAAAAATCAAAAAGAGAATAGGGAGGAAACACAATGACATTTAGCGAAATAGTGGCATGGTTAAACGGAATAGCGTGGGGCCCTTGGATGCTTATCCTGCTTCTGGGCACCGGCATTTTTCTGAGTATCGGCGTTCGCTTCATCCAGTTTAGCAAATTCGGCTATGCCATGAAGAACACGATAGGCAAGATTTTTCATAAACAGCCTGCCGGCCAGGGCGAGATAACGCCCTTCCAGGCCGTGACAACCGCTTTAGCCGCGACGGTCGGCACAGGCAACATCGCCGGAGTCACCGGCGCCATCGCTGTCGGCGGCCCCGGCGCTGTGTTCTGGATGTGGCTGTCCGCCCTGTTCGGAATGGTGACGAAATATTCCGAGGTCGTGCTCTCTGTAAAATACCGGGAGCGCAACGAGAAGGGCGACTGGGTCGGCGGACCCATGTATTACATAAAAAATGGTCTTGGCAAAGGCTGGAAGTGGCTGGGCGCAGTTTTCTGCGTGTTCGGCTTCCTGGCCGCTTTCGGCATCGGAAACATGACCCAGGTCAACACCATTGCCGGCTCGATAAACACCGCGATTGACGCCTTCGGCGGCAACACCGGAGCGCTGACCATATCGCTGTTCGGTCAGATTATTCCCGTTAGCAGCATCATCATCGGCGTCGTCATCGCCGCCGTCGTGTCTCTGGTGCTTATCGGAGGCATCAAGCGTATCGGCAGCGTGACCGAGAAGCTTGTCCCCTTCATGGCGGTTGTGTACATCATCGCCTCTCTGGCCGTTATCATCGTCAACGCCGGCAGCATCATCCCAGTGCTCGGCATGATTTTCAAGGGCGCTTTCAGCGCTGAGGCCGCACTGGGCGGCGCATTCGGCATCACAATAATGACCACTATCCAGAAGGGTATCGGCCGCGGCGTGTTCTCCAATGAGGCCGGCCTCGGCTCCGCGCCCATGGCCCATGCCGCCACCTCCGAAAGCAACCCCGTAAAGCAGGGCCTGTACGGCATTTTTGAAGTGTTTATGGACACCATCGTCATCTGTACGCTGACCTCGTTGTCCCTGCTGTGCGGAACTCGCGGTGCTGGCATTGACATAGTCTGGGGCGAGAGCGCCGGCACCGAACTGGTTTCCGCAGCGTTCAGCAGCGTATTTGGCGGACAGTTAGGCTCGCTGATAATTGCGGTCGGCATTACCCTGTTCGCTCTGTCCACCGTGCTCAGCTGGTCTCTGTACGGTACACGCTGTTTTGAGTTTTTGTTCGGCAGCAAGGCTGTTCGCGTTTATCAGGTGGTTTTCATCTGTGTAATCATTATCGGCTCCACACTGAAAATGCAGCTTGTATGGGACATCGCGGACACACTGAACGGCTTTATGGCCATCCCCAACCTTATAGCCCTGCTCGGCCTGTCCGGCGTGGTGATAAAGCTCACAAAGGATTATTTCTCGGGAAAAGACAGACTGAACTGAATCGCTTAATTCAAATACCCCGACGGCCCATTTTGGCCGCCGGGGTATTTTTTCGCCTGCCAACCACACAGATCAGCAGTATCATCAGGAACCACAACATGCAAGGCTTTCCGCTGAATATGCAACCCGCCCCGCGCGCATCAGCTCTCGTTCGCAAGCCGGTCTATGACCATCACGGCCTCGCCGCGGCTTATGGGCGCATCGGGACGCACTGCTTTTGCTAAATAAACATTCAGTCTCACAATCTGTCCATACAGCCCTTTCAGCACTTGTAATTGTATCATGTCCGTGCTATAATTTATAAAATCTCCAAATTTCGACAAAATACTACTCTTTCCACCGCAAAAATGCTTTGGGGGGAACAAAATTGCTTCGTGTGAAAAAACGAGCACTTGCGCTGTGCCTGTGCTTCATTTCTCTGTGCCAGCCCTTAACCGCCGGCGCGGCTGTGGACGTGGACATTGCTCCATTCACCGTCACCTTCCGCACCGCAGACTACACTGAGACGCGCAGCACGCCCGCCGGCGAGATAACGCAGGACATACCGCAGGCCGAGTCCCACGACGGACTGCGCTTTGTCGCATGGCGCGATGACAGCGGTGCGATTGCTTTCCCGGAAACGCAGGAAATATACTCCGACGTGACCTTCACGGCCGCTTTCGCCCCCGAGCTGCGCAGCGAGCATGTAAGCTGCATCAGCGGTTATGACGACGGTTCCTTCCGCCCAGACGCCCCCCTCACCCGCGCGGAAGCCTGCGCGATTCTGCTCAAGCTCCTGCCGGAGGACTTTCAGCCGGCAATGTTCCCTGACCCCGCAGCCAGCTCTGGAGACAGTGCCGGCAATCCATTTGAAGCCGAAGCTTCAGACAGCCTTATGCCCTGCGGTAATGCGCAGTCTGAGACGTCCGATAGCGGCTCCTTCTCCACGGAGGCTGAGCCGGAGCAAGATGAGAGCTCTTCAGAGCCCTGGTATGCCGGAGCTGTGTCCGTGATGTCGCGTATTGGCCTTCTCCATACGGACGAAAACGGTGCGCTGCGTCCGACAGAGCCGATAACCCGCGCGGAGTTTATCTCCATGCTCGCGGGCTTTTTCCCAATATACCCCGCCAGGGCGGAGTTTTCCGACCTCTCTCCCGAGCACCCTGCTTATGCCGAGATAGCCTTTGCCGCCGACCTCGGCTGGGCCGGCGGCTATGACGACGGCAGCTTCCGTCCCGACGCTCCCCTCACCCGCGCCGAGTCGGTAACGGTGCTCTGCCGCGCCCTCGGCCGCAACGGCGACAAAGCTGCCACAGACTACCACATCCGCCGCTTCACCGACCTGCCTCCGAGCCACTGGGCTTTTCTTGCGGTTATGGAGTCCGCCGTTCCCCACACGCCCGAGCTTGACGAGAACGGGAACGAGACCTGGACGGAGTACCCCGAACTGCGTATCGAGCCGGGCTTTCACTATGACGGCGGCGATCTTCTGTACGTCTCGCCGGAGACAGGCTGGTACGTCTCCGACACAAGCGTCAACGGCTTTCGCTTCGACACCGACGGGCGTTATACCTCCGGCAGCGCGGAGCTGGACGGCTACGTAAAATACGCGCTCAGCCAGACAACCCTCAAGGACATGACTCGCGAGGAAATGCTGCACGCGGCTTACAACTACACGCGCGACAGCTTCACTTATCTGCGCCGTAACTATTACGAAACCGGCGACACCGGCTGGGAGATGGGAAACGCGCTGGTAATGTTTCAAACCCGATGCGGCAACTGTTATTCCTACGCCGCGGTGTTCTATTACCTCGCCCGCCAGCTCGGCTATCAGGCCACCGCGGTTTCCGGCAAGGTCGGCACGAACCGCTCTCCCCACGGCTGGGTGGAGATAGATTTTGACGGTGTACCCAACATCTTCGACCCTGAGCTGGAGATGTCCTACCGCCTCAAGGACGTGTACTACTACGATTTTTACATGATGCCCTACAGCCGTACTCCGTGGCCATATGAGGCTTTAGGCCCCGTTTCCGCCGCCTGATTCGGCCGCACGGCGCGGCTTTTGACAGAAGGATGGGTCAGCTTTGGTTTTCAGTTCTGCGATATTTCTGTTTGCGTTTCTGCCGCTGGTGTTTATCATCTATCGGCTACTGCCGGGGCTTCGGGCAAAAAATGTCTGGCTCGCGCTGTCCAGCATAGTTTTCTATGCTTTCGGCCAGCTTCAATATGTGCCGTTGTTTCTGTTGTCGGTTCTGCTCAACTATGTCCTCGGACTTCTGCTTCAGTCAAAGCTGCGCTGCCGGCGCGCGCTTGTGGCCGCGGCAGTCGTGCTCAACCTCGGTATTTTGTGCGTTTTCAAATACACCGACTTTCTGCTCGGCACGGTAAATTCCATTGCCGGCACGGGGCTTCCCCTGCCCGGAATTACGCTGCCTATAGGCATCTCCTTTTTCACCTTCCAGGGCCTGTCCTATGTCATAGACGTTTACCGCAACCGTCACAGCGGTGCCAGGAGTTTTTTCAAGGTCCTGCTGTACATTGCCTTTTTCCCTCAGCTTATCGCCGGACCTATCGTAAAATACCACGACATTGCCGCGCAGATTGACGAGCGCGCCTGCGCTCCCGCCGCCACCGCAGACGGTATGCAGCGCTTTATATGCGGTCTGGCAAAGAAGCTGCTCGTCTCCAACGCCGCGGGCTATATCGCCGACACGGTTTTTGACACGCTTTTGCCCGCCGGGACGCTGGACTGGCGTCTGTCCTGGCTGGGTGCTGTGTGCTATACCCTGCAAATTTACTTTGATTTCTCCGGCTACAGCGACATGGCCATCGGCCTTGGTCGCATGTTCGGCTTTACTATAAAGGAAAATTTCAATTACCCTTACGCCTCGCTGTCCATGCGCGAGTTCTGGCGGCGCTGGCATATCTCGCTGTCCATATGGTTCCGCGAGTATCTGTACATCCCACTGGGCGGAAACCGGCGTGGACACGGGCGCACTCTGCTAAACCGCATGATTGTCTTTTTATGCACCGGCATCTGGCACGGGGCCAACTACACCTTTATTCTTTGGGGGCTTATACACGGCGCGCTGACCTGTCTTGAGGACGCGGGGCTCATTCCCGTGGACCGTCTGCAAAAAAGCCGCGTCGGACGGCTTTTTTGCCGTGTGTACACGCTTTTGTCGGTGACGCTGCTGTTTGTGCTTTTCCGCGCGCCCGGCGTCTCACAGGCCGGCGAGCTCATCGCCGCGATGTTCTCTGCTCCGTCCACAACTGCGTGCAGCTATTGGCTCGGCCGGCTTCTGAC
The DNA here is from genome assembly GCA_949744165.1 of uncultured Eubacteriales bacterium. Classification (GTDB taxonomy): domain Bacteria; phylum Bacillota; class Clostridia; order Oscillospirales; family Oscillospiraceae; genus JAMPGF01. The sequence goes on from CATJWG010000175.1 coordinate 8,571, forward strand.
CCCCGCCGCAGTGTTGACGCTGGGCGCCGCCGTGCTTATCGCCGCGGGTATAGTCCCCGTGCCGGACGGTCTGGACCGCCCGGTAACGGAGCCTGGCAGTTTCCGCCGCTACCTACAGCTTTTGAGCCTGGCATTGCTGGTGATGTGCGTGCTCAATCTCTCACGCGGGGGCTTTAACCCGTTTATCTATTTCCAGTTTTAGGACCTGACAATGAAAAACAGCCTTTCAGACAAAATTTATATCGTTCTCTGCTTATCCGTTCTGCTCATTCCCTTTGCGGGGATGCTTGTTTTCGGCGAGGCGCAGCCCGCGGCAAACGAGGTGCTTGCCCAGCCACCCTCGCTGCGAAACGCGGACGGCTCCCTCAACACTGGGGTGCTCACCGATACGCAGGACTACATAGCTGACCGCTTCTTCCTGCGGCAGGAGTGCGCTTCAGCCTGGGCAGGGCTCAACGCGAAGCTGCTTCGCACTTCTGTTGAGGATGACGTCATACTCGGCTCGGACGGCTGGCTGTACTACGGCGAGACGCTGAACGACTACATGGGCCTCGGCATGACCGACGCGCAGCTCACCGCCGCGGCGAGAAATCTCGCGCTCATGCAGGAGTACGTACAGGGCCGCGGCGCGCGGTTTGTCTTTACCATAGCGCCAAACAAAAACAGCATCTATCCCGAGCACATGCCAGGCTGGGTACCCGCGGGCAGCAGCACGTCCAACCGTGAGCGCCTACCGGCGCTTTTGGAGGCTGCAGGAGTCAATTACGTCGATTTGTATGAGCCTCTGGGCGCACAACCTGATATTCTTTATTACCACACCGACTCACACTGGACAAGCCGCGGCGCGGCGCTGGCGGCAGATAAGCTGCTGTGCACTCTCGGTCTGGAATCGGACTGGTTCGGAGCGGCGTTTGCCCATTACGGTCTCCGGCATACGGGTGACCTCTACGCGATGCTCTGCCCCACCGGCACGGAAACCGAGCAGGTTTTCACTCCATGCCCCGCCTTTGAGCACACCACCGACGCCGACCCCAACGGCGGCGACGCAATAAATATCCGCACCCACTCCGGCGGCGAGGGCGCACTGCTGTGCTTTCGCGACTCCTTCGGCCGGTCGCTGTACCCCTATCTGGCCGACAGCTTTGCCGAGGCGCTTTTCTCCCGCCAGAGCGCCTATGATCTTACGCGCATGGACGAAATAAGCGCGGACGCCGTGATAATCGAGCTTGTGGAGCGAAACATCGAAAATCTTATCACCGAGGCGCCCGTCTTTCCCGCGCCGGAGCGGGCCGCGCCCGAGGCGCGCGAAGCATCCGGCAGCGTCACTCTCTCCTACGAGCCTGGAAATGCCTCCGGCACGGCCGCGCTGCGCCGCTGGTACGGTGAGCTTGAGGCGGACGCAGGCGCGCCGGTGTACCTGCTGTGCGCTGGGCACTGGTATGAGTGCTGTCTGCTCGGCGGCGACAACGGCAGCTCGGGCTTTTCGGCCTGGCTACCGTCGGACGCCGGTACGCCTGAGCGCGCGGCAGCGTATCTCGACGGCGAAGCCGCGACCTTTTCTTGTATATCCGCAGAGTAAATCCCTGCCACATAAGAAAGAAGGACAAAGATATGAAACATTCAACATCCCTGACCCTGCTGCTTGCCACCGTACTGTTGCTTAGCCTGTGCGCCTGCGGCTCGGCTCCGGAGGGCGCACCGTCTCCCATCCCCGTGCCCAGCGGCACGCCAGCGGCGGCGCCCATGCTGACCCCCGTCCCATCCACGGCTGCGGAGCCCACGCCCAAGCCTGCTCCTACAGCGACGCCTGAGCCGAGCGCCGAACCTACACCGGCAACTGAGACCATCCCCGAGCCCGAAGTGCCGGCAGCCCAGCATCCCGCCGCTGAGCCGTCCACCGAGATTAAACCCGTTGCCGAGCCCGCATCCGACCCGAAATCCACGGCTCTCGGCTTCGTTGGCTCAGACGTATCCGCGCTTTACGCCGCTGTCGGCTACCCGATAAGCTCCAGCTACGCGCCGAGCTGTCTCGGAGATGGTGAGGACGGCGAGCTTGTTTACGACGGCTTTACCGTCTACACCTTCAAGGCCACGTCCGGAGGCGAGACGGTCAGCGTTGTGCTATGACAAACGATTCCGAACGGGTTGAGCTGCTGCAAACGGCCCTGTTGGTAGTCTGTTCGTTTCTGGTTTGCACTGCACTTGTGTGCGCATCCTGCGCGCTTGATTATTTCTGCTCCCGCCCTGCGCCGGTAGAGCCGGACATGCCGGAGACCTGTTCCGTAACCTGGATACTTCCCGACGGAACACAGTTCCGAAATACGCCCGCTGCCGCGCAGGTGCTCTCCGCCGCGCCGGATATAGACGAGCCCGGTTATACCCTTGTGGCCTGGCGGGACGGGAACGGGACTGACTATTCCCCCGCGTTGCCAACCACCGAATTTCGCGGCGAAGTAACTCTCACAGCCTTGCTCATGCCCGCGCTGGAGACTGAGCAGCACATCGCTTATATGCCTTTGCCGGCTGAGCTTGGCATGTTCAGCCCCGACGACGTACTGACAATGCTTGAGCTGGCCGACTGTGCTGCCGCCCTGCTCTCCGTCGAGGTAAAACCGACGGAATATTTCACCAGCTCCTCCTCTGATCTGGACACAAGCTATAACGTGCTCAAAACCCTTGGTGCGCTGAGGGGAGACCGCTTCGACCCCAGCAGCGCGGTCTTGCTGCGCGATCTGGTGAGCGTTTTTGCTGCTTTTTTCCCGCAGGGACCGAATCGCGCCTTTGCCGGCATCGGTCCGGACGACCCCGACTACGGCGCGTTCTGCACCGCTGCGGCCCGCGGCTGGATTGACGGCGGCAGCACGCATACACTCGACCCCAGCTCGACTATTACCCGCGCCGAGGCCGCGCGTTTCATAAACCGTGTGCTCGGCCGCGAGCCCTCAAGTCAGGACACGGACATATCCGGCGTTTTCGCGGACGTGCCGCTGGGGCACCCGTACCATGACGATATCATGGAAGCTGCTGTTGTGCACACCTACCGCCTGTCCGAGGGCACGGAGCAGTGGACATGGGCAAATACCGTTCCGCGCCGCGAGACAGGGCTCTACCGCGACGGAACGCTCCTGCGCTGTATTGATGACGACGGTTACATGGTCAAAGATAGCGAGTGGAACGGCTTCCGGTTTGATAAAAACGGCGTTTACACCTGCGGTATGACAGAGCTGGACGTGCTTGTGCAGGATGTGCTCGCCGAGCTCGGCACGGATGAAATGGAGGCCTTGGACGCCCTGCGAGCGGTATATAACTACACGCGCGACAGCTTCACCTATCTGCGTCGGAATTATTACGATACCGGAGCCACCGGCTGGGGTGAACAGGAGGCCTATACAATGCTCTCCACTGGTTACGGCAACTGCTACTGCTACGCCGCAACCTTCTACGAGCTGGCCCGCGCCCTCGGATTTAACGCGCGGCTTATAAGCGGCACCGTCGGCTCCAGCCACTCACCCCACGGCTGGGTCGAATTTGACATTGACGGCGCTCGCTATGTCTGCGATGCCGAGCTGGAAATGACTTATTACCGTGACCGCCGCCCTGTCAAGCCCGACATGTTCATGATGCCAGACACAATGTCGTCACAGTGGTTTTACCTCAGATGACCGGATACGACACAATACGCGCCTTTTATGTCGTATAATGCGGTCATACCTTCTCCGGAGTTGCCCTGAGAAAAGGAGTGAGCGAATGAGAAGAAAATACATATTCAGGCGGCTTCTGCCCCTGCTCATGCTTGTGCTTACGCTGGCACTGTGCGCCTGCGGCGACAAGCCGGACCAGATTTCTGATTCCCCCGGCCCATCCGCTGTCACTACCGCGCCCAAGGCAAGTCCCTCCCCTTCCCCCACGGCCCCAGAGAGCACGCCCGGACCTGAGCCGGAAGAGCCGCGCGAGCTGTACGAAGTGCGATTAGACTCCACCGCTTACCGCGCCGGGCCGGACATTTCGCTCGAGCCTATCGGCACTCTCGGCAAAAGCGATGTGGTGGAATATCTGGACGAGGACGGCGACTTTGTTCAAGTTCGTCTTGACGACGGGCAGGAGGCCTGGATCCACGGCTGGTTTCTCGCCGCGAAGGATGAGCAGACACAAAAACGGCGCGAGGACGCTTTCCTTGAGAACCTCACCTCCGCAGAGGGCTTTCAGTCTGCGCAGGAGATTGGCGCCGATGGCAAGACCTTCACCTGCATGGCCAACCTGCTTAACTGCCGCTCGGGTCCCACTCTCGATTCAACGGTGCTCTATCAGATATCCTTCGGCACGGAGCTGGCGGTGCTCGGCATAGACAACGGCTTCTACCTGTGCCGTCTCAAGGACGGCGGTCTGGTGTACTGCTATGAGGGCTACCTCACCAGCGAGGCTACATATGTGCAGTTGGACGGCGCGGTGGACCTGCGTGCGTACATGCCCACGGGAGATTTTGAGATACTCTTCGCATCGTCGAACAACATAGTAGGCGAGGCCATGTACCCCGCGATTCCCCTTCTCGAGGAAAGCACGGCCCAGAAGCTGCTTGAGGCGCAGGAGATTTTCCGCGCGGCGGGTTACTCGATAAAAATTTACGACGCCTACCGTCCCAAATCGGCGCAGTACCAGCTCTACGACATCGTGCAGGACTCCCGTTTTATCGCCAGTCCTTACAACGGCCGCTCCTGGCACCAGATAGGCCGCGCAATTGACATGTCACTCATCGACATGGCCACGGGCCAGGAACTGGAGATGCCCACACCGATGCACACCTTCGACACTTCCGCCTCCCGCTACAACAGCGGAAGCTGGAGCGAATCCGCCCGCGCAAATTCCGACTACATGACCGAGGTCATGACCAGCGTTGGCTTCAAAACCATAGCCACAGAGTGGTGGCATTTTCAATACGAGGGTCCCGGCGGTTACATGGACGAGAACATTGATTTTTCCACGCTGACCTATGTCCCCATATCTGAACTTATAGCAGACGGTTAACTATAAATCCCGACCCATTAAAGGGTCGGGATTTATTACGCGTAAATTACTTTTTCAGAACAATCCTGAAATAACTCCGTGCTCATCCACGTCAATCTTCTCTGCGGCGGGCACGCGCGGAAGGCCCGGCATTGTCATAATGTCGCCTGTAAGCGCAACGACAAAGCCTGCACCGGCAGAGACCTTCATGCTCTTTACCGTCACCGCAAATCCGTCCGGAGCGCCCAGGAGAGCGGCGTTGTCGGAAAAGCTGTACTGCGTCTTGGCCACGCACACCGGCATACCGCCGAAGCCGAGCTGCGTTAAACGGTCCATTTGTTTTTTCGCCGCCGGCGTAAAGGCCACTCCCGCTCCGCCGTAAACGCGTTTGACTATCGCCTCAAGCTTTTCCGCTATGCTCAGGTCCAAATCGTAGCTGAAGGCAAAATCGTTCGGCTGCTCGCAGAGTCTAACTACCTCCTCGGCTAAAGCCGTGCCGCCCTCTCCACCCTTTGCCCAGACTTCGCTGGACACGGCGTTGACACCCAGCTCCGCGCACTTTTTCAGCACCAGGTCCATCTCCGCGTCTGTGTCCGTCGGGAAGCGGTTTACGGCCACGACGGAGGGGATCTTATAGACGTTTTTGATGTTCGACACATGGCGCAGAAGGTTCGGCAGGCCCTTTGCCAGCGCCTCAAGGTTCTCGCTGCCCAGCTCTGCTTTCGGCACTCCGCCGTGCATTTTCAGCGCGCGTATCGTCGCCACTATTACGACCGCAGACGGGCGTAGCCCCGCGAAGCGGCACTTGATGTCCAGAAACTTCTCCGCGCCGAGGTCCGCGCCGAAGCCGGCCTCCGTCACTGCGTAGTCGCCTAATTTCATCGCCATTTTTGTCGCCAGCACGGAGTTGCAGCCGTGGGCGATGTTGGCGAAGGGGCCGCCGTGTACAAACGCGGGCGTTCCCTCAAGCGTCTGCACCAGATTGGGCTTGAGCGCGTCCTTGAGCAACGCGGTCATAGCGCCGACGGCCTTCAGGTCGCCGGCTGTCACCGGTTCATCGTCATAGGTATAGCCCACAATTATCTTCGCCAGGCGCTCCTTCAGGTCGCTGACCGACGAGGCGAGGCAGAACACGGCCATGACCTCCGAGGCCACGGTTATGTCAAATCCGTCCTCCCGCGGCACGCCGTTGACGCGTCCGCCGAGTCCGTCCACGACGTTTCTGAGCTGGCGGTCGTTCATGTCCACGCAGCGCTTCCATGTTATGCGCCGCGGGTCGATATTAAGACTGTTGCCCTGGTGAATGTGGTTGTCCAGCATTGCGGCCAGCAGGTTGTTCGCCGCGCCTATGGCGTGAAAGTCGCCGGTGAAGTGGAGGTTTATGTCCTCCATGGGTACGACCTGGGCATAGCCTCCGCCGGCCGCGCCGCCCTTTATGCCAAACACAGGTCCAAGCGATGGCTCGCGCAGAGCCACAACTGAATTTTTGCCGATACGGCGCAGTCCGTCGGCCAGGCCAATCGTCGTGGTGGTCTTGCCCTCACCCGCCGGCGTAGGGGTTATTGCAGTTACAAGCACAAGCTTGCCGTCGGAGCGCGCATTTTCGCTCAGAAGCGAGTAATCGACCTTGGCTTTGCTTCGGCCGTACGGCTCGAGATACTTTTCGTCAATCCCCACCGACGCGGCAATCTCATTTATCGGACGCAACTTATACTCCTGGGCTATTTCAATATCAGTTTTCATTCACGCCTCCTTCTCTTACTTTACCTGACTGGTGTTGCGAAGGGTAACGTCGTGATAGCTGCCCTCGACTATGCTCGTGGAGGACACAACGGTCAGCTTCGCGTTTTGCTGGAGCTCCGGTATGCTCACCACACCACAGTTGCACATGGTGGACTTGACCTTGTACAGGCTCTTTTCCACGTTCTCGTGCAGCGAACCGGCGTAGGTAACATAGGAGTCCACCCCCTCCTCAAATGTCAGGCCCTCCTTACCGCCGACGTCGTAGCGCTGCCAGTTGCGCGCTCGGTTAGAGCCCTCACCCCAATACTCCTTGACATAGCTGCCGTTAACGTACAGCTTCGGCGTGGGGCTTTCGTCAAAGCGGGCAAAGTACCGGCCGAGCATAAGGAAGTCCGCTCCCATCGCAAGTGC
>CATJWG010000176.1 GCA_949744165.1 uncultured Eubacteriales bacterium
GCTCAACGACGACTTCAAGAAAAATCCAAAGCGCACCATGCCCTATGACTCCTGCAAAACCATACTGCTTAAGGCGGTTGTGGAGGACAAGAAGCTCAAATCCGTGTCTTATGTGCCGGTGTGGATTGACGACGATACGTTTGTTCCGGAAATCGTTACCGCTGAGGACCCGCGTTTTGACGAGATAAACCAGTACATGCACGATATAACGGTAAGCCAGGGCATAACTCCTCCCTACAAGGTGGAGGGCAATGAGGTAAGATTGGCATAAATTCCGCACCATACAGGTATCGGCTCGGGCACGATTGTGCCTGAGCCGATGTTTTGCTGTTCATTTGAAATTTGTCTGTTCCATATTCAGGCGTCCTGTGTTATAATGACATAAAACAGCAGAATTCAAGGAGAAACTATATGACCATTTTCACAAACAGCGAGTCCGAGACGGAGGCTGCCGGAGCGTCGCTTGCAGCGGACTTGCCGGACGGCACGGTAGTGGCACTGTACGGGGGGCTCGGTGCAGGAAAAACCGCCTTTGTGCGCGGCATGGCCCGCGGCATGGGTATAAACGCGCATGTCTCCAGTCCCACCTTCACCATAGTAAACGAATACTCCGGAGCTCGCGAGCTGTTTCATTTCGACATGTACCGTCTCGGTTCGGCAGACGAGCTGTTTGAAATCGGCTGGGAGGACTACCTCTCCCGTGGCAGCGTATGCGCTGTGGAATGGAGTGAAAACGTCCGCGACGCCTTTGAGGGTAACGAGATACGCGTCAACATCGAAAAAATCTCTGACAACGGACGAAAAATTGAGATAGACGGCGCGCCGGAGCCTGGCGCGTATAAGGAGTGAATGGGATGTACATGCTTGCCATTGAGTCCAGCGCTAAGGCCGCCTCCGCGGCGCTGGCCAAGGACGGACGGCTCGTCAGCCAGTATTTTCAGTGTAGCGGCCTAACCCACAGCCGCACGCTCTTGCCCATGGCGCTGGACATGCTCAAAAGCTGTGAACTGACAATATCCGACATTGACGCTGTCGCGGTGTCGCATGGGCCCGGCTCCTTTACTGGCGTACGTATAGGCGTGTCTACGGTAAAGGGCCTGTGCTGGGGCGCGGACAAGCCCGCTGTGGGCGTGTCCACACTTGAGGCCATGGCTTGGAACGGCGAGTGCGCCGTGCTGGGCAGCATTATCTGCTGCGCTATGGACGCCCGCAGGAATCAGGTTTATAACGCACTGTTTCAGTTTAAAAACGGCCGTCCTGAGCGCCTGTGCCCCGACCGTGCGGTTTCCCTCGATGAATTATCAGGCGAGCTGCGCCAAAGAGGAAAAAGCGTGTTTGTCACCGGCGACGGGGCCGTGCTCTGCTTTAAATATCTCACGCAGCAGGGCATCGGCGCCGTGCTCGCTCCCGAACCGCTGCGTCTCCAAAGCGCATGGTGCGTCTGCCGCGCGGCTGAGGGAAAGCCGCTTCGCAGCGCCGCGGAGCTTTTGCCGGTATATCTGCGCCTGTCCCAGGCCGAGCGCGAGCGTCAGGAGAAAATGGATAAAGAACAAAAATAATTTCAGACGAAGGAGAAATCAGCATGAGTACAGTATACGTTTTCGACCACCCGCTGATACAGCACAAGCTGTCCATACTCCGCGACGAGACCACGGGAGTGAAGGAGTTTCGTGAGCTTGTCTCCGAGATAGCGACGCTCATGTGCTACGAGGCCACGCGCGACCTTCCGCTTGAGGATGTCGAGATTCAAACGCCAGTATCAAAGGCCGTTGTCCGTCGCATAGCCGGCAAGAAGCTGGCCGTGGTACCCATTCTGCGCGCGGGTCTGGGCATGGTTGACGGTATGCTCGCACTGCTGCCCTCGGCCAAGGTCGGCCATATCGGGCTTTACCGTGACCCCGAAACACTTGGGCCGGTGGAATACTACTGCAAGATGCCTCCCGATATCTCCGAGCGTGAGGTTATAGTCGTCGACCCCATGCTTGCCACCGGAGGCAGCGCCGCCGCGGCCTGCGATTTTCTGAAAAACAAGTATGGCTGCCGCCACGTCAAGCTCATGTGCATCATCGCCGCTCCGGAGGGCATAGCCACGATGCAGGACGCCCATCCGGACGTGGACATCTTTGTTGCCGCCGAGGACGAAAGGCTCAATGATCACGGCTATATCGTTCCCGGCTTAGGCGACGCGGGCGACCGCATCTTTGGCACGAAATAAATTTTCATGGAGGACAAAATGATATTTGCCGAAACCGATATAAATGCATTTTGCCCGGCGCTGGCCTCTAAGCAGGCCGTGCCCGGCGCCGGGGGAGCTTCGGCGCTTGCCGCCGCTCTGGGCGCGGCGCTGTGCTCCATGGCTGGCTCTCTGACCGTTGGCAAACCGAAATTCGCGGAGTACGAGACTGAGCTTAATGAAATACTCGGCGAGGCCGACGTGTTGCGCGAAAAGCTTGTCGCGCTCATCGACGGGGACGCACAGGCATTCGAGCCTTTGTCGCGGGCTTATTCCCTTCCCAAAGATGCGCCCGGCAGGGATGCGGAGCTCGAGCGCTGCCTGCGTCTTGCCGCGGACGCTCCGATGCAGGGGCTGCACTGCGCCTGCGACGGGATTGAGTTGCACCAGAGGCTTTCAGACAAGTGCAGCGCGCTGGTCATATCCGATGTGGCAACCGGCGCGGTCATGTGCTGGAGCGCGATGTACGGCGCTGCGGTAAACGTGCGTATAAACACACGGCTTATGAAGGACCGCGAATACGCCGCGCAGCTGGACAAGGAGGTTGACTCGCTTATGCAAAAATACTGGAAAATTGCCGAGGCAACATATGAAAAGGTCTGGAGCGCACTGTCATGAGCAGAGTTCTTATAATCTACACCGGAGGCACCATCGGCATGGTTCCCACCGGCGGCGGCTACGCTCCAAAGAACGGCTATCTCGAGGATGTGCTCAACTCCACACCTGAGCTGCGCGCGGACGGTATGCCAGACTGGGAGCTTATTGAGTTTGACGAGCTTTTGGACTCATCGAATGTCTCCGTAAAAAACTGGGTGCAGATTGCGCGGGTAATACAGCGCAGCTATGGCGCTTACGACGGCTTCGTGGTCCTGCACGGTACAGATACCATGGCCTATACGGCCTCTGCCCTGTCGTTCATGCTCGGCGGGCTCGGCAAGCCGGTTATACTCACCGGCTCACAGATTCCCATAGGCCAACTCCGCAGCGACGCACGCGACAATCTGATAAGCTCAATAATAATCGCCGGTCAGGGCCGCTGCTGCGAGGTGTGCCTGTACTTCGGCGGCCGCTTGCTTCGCGGCTGCCGCGCAACAAAGGTTTCCTCCGATGAATTGGCCGCTTTCGACTCGCCGAACTATCCTCCGCTTGCGAGTGCTGACATAGACATACGCTATAATGACAAGCTTATTCGCCCTGCTTTCGGTCCGCTAAAGCTGGCCGAGTTTCCTGAAAATCTTCCTATCGCGGTTTTGAAGGTTTTTCCCGGAATACAGTTTTCATTGTTTGAGGGTATCATGACCGAGCAGCTTAGCGGGCTCGTGCTTGAGGCTTTCGGCGTGGGCAATCTTCCGCAACAGGACGACCAGCTTCTTCATGCCGTGCGCAAGGCCGCGGCCAACGGCACGATAATAGTCGTATGCACACAGTGCCTGCGCGGCTCAGTTCGTCTCGGCGCATATGAAACCAGCAGTGCGCTGCGCCACGCCGGAGCGGTCAGCGGCTATGACATGACCGTTGAGGCCGCCGTGGCGAAGCTGTACTACCTGTTTGGTCTCGGCCTTCCGGCGGAAGAAATACGCCGCCTTATGGAAAACGATTTGCGCGGCGAGCTGACAAAATTTAAGACGGATAACTGAAATTGCTCCTTGGCAGACTATCCTTAGTTTCAATAATAAAGCTAAGGAGCGATTTTTTATGAGCGGCAGGAAAAAACTGTGTATGGCGCTTCTGGTAGTGTTCCTGGTGAACATATTGGTGATATGCTTTATCCAGAGCGCCGAGGCGGCGTCCTATAAAAGAGGCAGCACTGGCTCTGTTGTCAGCCAGATTCAAACCAAGCTCAAGGCCTGGGGATATTATTCCTCCGGAGTAGACGGAGTATACGGCAGCAAAACCGAGGCCGCCGTCAAAAGCTTTCAAAAGAAAAACGGCCTTAAGGCCGACGGCGTGGCGGGCTCAAAAACACTTGCTGCCATGGGAATAAATGACACCAGCGGTTCGGCGGCCAGCAGCGGCTCATCCGACGTGGCACTTCTTGCAAGGCTGATATCTGCTGAGGCCCGCGGCGAGCCGTACGCCGGCCAGGTAGCCGTTGGCGCGGTGGTGCTAAACCGGATGGAGCACCCATCCTTCCCCAACACCATGTCCGGCGTAATATATCAATCGGGCGCTTTCACATGTGTGACCGACGGACAGTTCAACCAGCCTGTAGCAGACAGCTGCTATCAGGCCGCGCGTGACGCGCTCAACGGCAGCGACCCGTCCGGCGGCGCGATATATTATTTCAACCCGGTCACCGCCACAAGCAAGTGGATATGGTCCCGTCCGCTTATCGTGACCATAGGAAAGCATCGCTTCTGCTCGTAAAGACAGAAGGCTATCCCAAAAAGTCTCCTCCGTAAAAACGGAGGAGACTTTTCATGTTTATCAGCAAAATTCACAAGATGTTAAATCATTTCTATGCCTGTATTGTATGGAACACAAAATTTTCTTGTATCCGCTTCAAGACTTGTTTATTTATTGTGCAACGGTGGGCGTGTTATACTAAATATAATGTGGAATCTTTCCGCAGACAGTGAACAACATACATCAGGAGGTAATTATCATGGCATTTCAGTATAACCAGCTGGTCCCCGTTCTCTTCGGCAACGGCGCTATCGACCAGCTCGGCGAAAAGGTCAAGGAGCTCGGCTGCAAAAAGGTCATCTGCGTATATGATGGCGGCGTGAAGGCCGCCGGTATTGCCCCCAGAGCTGAACAGAGCCTCAAAAACGCCGGCGTAGACTATGTAGTCTATGACAAAATCACTGCCGACCCCACGGACGTGCTCGTCAATGAGTGCGGTAAACTTGCCATCGAAGCAGGTGTTGACGGCTTTGTCGCCGTCGGCGGCGGCTCGAGCATGGACTGCGCGAAAGCCGCGGCCCTGCTGCTCAACCATCCCTCGCCCATTGAGCAGTATTTCACCGCTCCCCCCAGCTTTTATGAATGCTGCGTACCCGTGATTCATGTACCCACCACTGCCGGCACTGGCAGCGAATGCACGCAGGTTGCCGTTATCACGAAGTCTGAGGACCACTCCAAGCCCTCTGTATTCATGCGCAGCTCGCTGGCAATCGTTGACCCCGAGCTGACGCTCACAGTTCCTCCGACGGTCACAGCCAACACCGGACTGGATGCTTTCACCCATGCTGCCGAGGCCATAACCGCCAAGGGCCGCAACCCGCGCAGCGAGCTTCTGGCAAAAGCCGCTATCGAAAAAATTGCCAAATACCTTCCCGTTGCGGTTAAGGACGGCAAAAACCTTGAGGCCCGATATGAGCTTTGCCTGGCCGCCAACTGGGCCGGCATCGCATTCGCTGACACCGACTGCCACCTTGGCCACAATCTGGCTGATGGCATCTCTGTCACCTTCCATACTCCCCACGGCCTCAACTGTATTCTCGTCAACCCGGAGCTGATGAAGCTGTGTACCGTCGCCGTTCCTGAAAAGGTACAGGTCGTTGGAGAGGCTCTCGGCGTTGAGTTCACCGGTAGCGAGAGCGCAGAGGAGATAGGCGAAAAAACCGCCGCCGCTGTTCGCGCCCTGATGAAGACCTGCGGAATAAAGGGACCGAAGGATCTCGGTATGGACCGCGCGCAGTTTATCGACTGCTACAAGATGGCCATGGAGATAGATCTCGGCCTGCGTCTGAACTGTCCCGTGGATGTAACCGCCGAAATGGTGCGCGACATCTACGAGAATGTTTACGACAACTACAACTGAAGCTGAAACAAGCTAAAGATAGACGGCCTCGTATGGGGTCGTCTATCTTTATATCATGGAGCTAAGCATTGATTGGTCCTGCTCTGCTGATTTTAGACAATAGATACTGGGGCGTATTGCTTGTTTTCATACTCATGATATGGTATAATAAAATATTATACCATATCATGAGTGTTCAGATTGGAGGCAGCACAATGGACGATGAAAGGACTGGGCTTTACCTGCTCAAGCAGGGGCGCAAAGGTCTTATGCGCGCCATATTCAGCCGTCTTGGGCTTATACTTTTCTTGTTGCTCCTTCAAGTGGCCTTTCTGGTCTTTGTAATACTGCGATTCGGACAGTACACGCCGCACTTAGTTGCGGTGTCCATAGTATTTACCGTAACCATGGTACTCTATCTCATAAACAGTAAAATCGACCCTACGGGAAAAATCACATGGCTTATCATCATCATGCTCTTTCCCCTGCCCGGCGCCTTTCTGCTACTGTACACTCAGACTGAGATTGGTCATCGCTCACTGAAAAAAAGGCTGCTCATGCTGAATATTGACACGCGCGGAAGCATCCCGCAATCGAAGGAAACTTTGCACCGTCTGAGTGAGGACAACCCTGCCGCAGCCAGTCTGACACGCTATATATGCCGCACAGGCTGTTACCCTGCCTATGACTGCACACAGACGACCTATTTCCCTTCTGGTGAGAGCAAATTCAAGGCCCTGCTACGGGAGCTGGAGAGTGCAAAGCACTTCATTTTCCTTGAATACTTCATTATCCGCGAGGGCTACATGTGGAGCCGTATACTCGAAATACTCGCGCGTAAGGTCAAAAGCGGCGTTGAGGTACGCGTTATATACGACGGCACCTGCGAGTTTTCCACTCTGCCGCATGATTATCCGAAGCGTCTGAAATTTTTAGGTATAAAATGCAAGATATTCTCACCGCTGACCCCCTTTATCTCAACACACTACAACTACCGTGACCACAGAAAGATACTTGTCATAGACGGCCACACAGCCTTTACCGGCGGCGTAAACCTGGCTGACGAATACATCAACCGCACCGAGCGCTTCGGTCACTGGAAGGATGCTGCGCTTATGCTCAAGGGTGAGGCGGTTAAAAGCTTCACGCTGATGTTCCTGCAAATGTGGAGCATAGATGACAACAATCCTGAGTTCGGGCGTTATCTGTCCATGCCCTCGCGTCCGCCGAAAAAAACCACGGGCTATGTTATCCCCTTTGGAGATTGTCCCCTGGATGATGATAAGGTCGGCGAGCATGTTTACATGGATATACTCAACCGCGCACAGAGCTATGTTCACATCATGACGCCTTATCTCATCATGGACGGCGAAATGGAGTGCGCCGTCAGGTTCGCAGCCGAGCGCGGCGTGGATGTAGCGTTGATACTGCCTGGCATACCGGACAAAACCATTCCCTATTCCCTTGCCTGGACGCACTATGCTTCACTGCTGACTTCGGGTGTGCGTATCTATGAATACACCCCCGGATTTATACACACAAAGGTTTTTGTCAGCGATGACAACACCGCAGTAGTCGGCACCATAAACCTTGACTACCGCAGCTTGTATCACCATTTTGAGTGCGCGGCATATATGACGGGCACCTCCTGCATCGGTGATATTGAGCTCGATTTTCAGCAAACGCTGAAAAAATGCCGTCAAATAACGCCGGAGAACCTGCGTAACGTACCGTGGACAAGAAAGGTTGTCGGCTTTGTGATGAAGGCAGTTGCACCGCTGCTGTAACACAATGTCAATGTGCGCAAACAGATAACGGAAATAATCAGAGTCTCCTATGAATACTAAACCAAAAAGAACATATCGAATTATCCTCAGTGTATTGGCAATAATACTCAGTGCCTTGTCATCAAGCATTGCCTATGGATTTTCAGGCGCCACGGGCTGGTCCTTTGCTTCAAGGTTTTTGGTGGGTCTCATACTATTGGAAGCACCGATAGCCGTGGTTTTATTGGTGATGGAATTGTTTAGACTGTAAATCCGGAATTCGCCCCAGCATTGAGATGCTCGACAATACTGCAATACAAAAAGCGTTGCCCTGATTTGTAAAAGTCAGGGCAACGCTTTTTATTTCTGCACCAACATACGGTAATTCCTATACATGCAGCAACAGTCTCGCCACGGTAAAGTATATCAGCAGTGACACGGAGTCGGTTATAGTAGCTATGAGAGGACTTGCCATAACCGCAGGGTCAACGCCTAATTTTTCCGCCGCTATCGGCAGCGTACATCCCACAGCCTTGGCAAATATTACCACGAACACCATTGTGATGCTCACCGTTGCGGCAACGATTACCGTTACACCGTCGTTTCCAAGCACAACTCGGTCCACGGCCAGCATCTTAACAAAATTCACCGCCGCAAGCGCAAGTCCGCACAGCACAGCTACGCGCAGCTCCTTCCAGATAACACACAGCACATCTTCCGGCTCTGTGTCGCCGAGCGAGAGGCTTCGTATAACCGCCGTGGAGGATTGTGATCCGGAGTTTCCTCCTGTTCCCGTAAGCATAGGTATAAAGCCTATAAGCGCCGCCTGAGCCGACAGAGCGTCCTCAAACGAGGTTATTATTATGCTCGTGAAGGTCGCCGAGAGCATGAGAAACAGCAGCCAAGGGAAACGGTTTTTGAAAAGCTCCACGATTCCGCTTCTCGAATACGGCTTATCCGACGGCAGCATACCGGCTATCTTTTCGATATCCTCCGTAGCCTCCTGCTCGATAACGTCCATGACATCGTCAACCGTGACAATGCCGACCAGCCGATGCTCGCGGTCTACCACGGGTATAGCTATGAGGTCATAGTCGGCAAAGATGTCCGAGACCTCCTCCTGGTCGTCCGTGGTGGTGGCAAAAATTACTGCATCAACCATTATGTTCTCGATGACCTCGTCCTCGTCGGCCATTATAAGGTCCTTGACGGTTACGATTCCCTCAAGCTTGCGGTCCGCGCTGGTGACAAAGCAGGTATAAATAGTCTCCTTGTCCGCGCCGATTCGCCTTATTCGCGCGAAAGACTCGCGCACATTCATGTACTTCTTCAGGTCGATAAACTCAGCCGTCATTATGCTGCCAGCTGAATTTTCCGGGTATTTCAGATATTGGTTTATCAGTGTGCGCGTTTCGGGCGTGGCGGTGCGCATAACGCGCTTAACTACGTTGGCGGGCAATTCCTCCATCAGGTCCACTGCGTCGTCAACGTACATCTCCTCAATTATGTCGCCAAGCTCGGCGTCCGTTATAGAATCTATGATGTACTCCTGCTCCGGCGCTTCAAGCTCAGCGAACACCTCCGCCCCCTTCTCCTTGGACAGCATCCGGAAGACCTTTGCCATCTGGTGCTGTGGCAGCGTGGCGAGAAATTCCGCGACCTCGAACTCGTCCGTGTTCTCAAGCTCCTCCTGAAGATGCTTGAGCTGCCGCTCACGCAGCAGGGTATCCAGCTCGGCTATTCGCCTTTCGCGGACTGATTCAAAGTCCTCATTTTTTTCCTCCGGCGCTGGAGTATAGTTTTCCATTCCTTCCACGCTATCACCGCCCTTTCATCCACCGCACCATACAAGCGGCGCGGCAAAACTCAACTCAGATTCCCAAATACTTCCTCTGCTCATCCGTGAGACTATCTATGCTTATGCCGAGCGTTTCAAGCTTACGGCGGGCCACATCATCGTCAATTTCACGCGGGACAGCTATCACGTCCGCGGGCACCCTGCCGCGGTTTTCCACCAGGTATTTCGCCGACAGCGCCTGAATGGCAAAGCTCATGTCCATTATCTCCGCAGGATGCCCGTCTCCTCCGGCAAGATTTACAAGCCTCCCCTCAGTCAATACAAACAGGGTTCTTTCGTTGTCCATTTGGTAGCCGATTATGTTCTGTCTGGCCTCATACTGCTCTTTTGCCAAGGTGCTTAGCGCGTCAACATCCACCTCGACGTTGAAGTGGCCGGCGTTGCACATTATCGCGCCGTTCTTCATAAGCGCGAAGTGCTCCGGCGTGATAACGCCGCTGCAACCGGTAACAGTTACAAAAATGTCACCCAAACGCGCCGCGTCCGCCATTGTCATGACCTCAAAACCGTCCATATGGGCCTCAATGGCCTTAACTGCATCAACCTCCGTGACAATAACCTTAGCTCCCAGCCCCTTCGCGCGCATGGCAACACCCTTGCCGCACCAGCCGTATCCGGCGACGACAACGCGCTTTCCTGCTACAATGAGGTTGGTTGTACGGTCAATCGCGTCCCAAACGGACTGGCCCGTGCCGTAGCGGTTGTCAAACAGGTGCTTGCAGTCGGCCTCATTTACCATTACCATCGGGAAGCGCAGCTCACCTGACTTCGCCATGGCGCGCAGACGCAATATGCCCGTGGTAGTCTCCTCACAGCCGCCTATTACGTTTGGTATCATGTGCGCGAATTTTGTGTGCATAAGGTGCACAAGGTCTCCCCCGTCGTCGATGATTATCTCCGGCGAGCACGCTAAAGCCGAGCAAAGGTCGCTCTCATATTGCTCCGCCGTCGCTCCATGGTGCGCGTAGACCTCCAGCCCGCCGCCGACCAGCGCTGCGGCCACGTCATCCTGAGTGGACAAGGGATTTGAGCCTGTTATGTGCATTTCAGCGCCTCCGGCAGCCAAAACGCGGCACAGGTAGGCGGTCTTTGCCTCAAGATGAACAGAGAGCGTGACCTTTATCCCTGCAAATGGCTTCGTCTTTTCAAAATCGCTCTTTATCGCGTTCAGCAGCGGCATATTCCCCGCCGCCCACGCAATCTTCCTCTCTCCGGAAGGTGCCAGCTTTATGTCTGTTATACTGCTCATTCTTAAAACCTCACTTCTATAAGTAATTTCTGCGCGGCAGGCAATCCGCGCAGTGCAATGTAAAATTATAATTATTTTAATTTTACCACTTTTAAGTTTCAAATACAACCGTCTGCGACATAAAAATCCCATACTGTGAGTTATAATTCACAGTATGGGATTTGCCAGTCATACGCCCACAAGTCTGAGCACGA